>JAINCR010000049.1 GCA_036574215.1 Caldisericaceae bacterium | reverse complement strand
GAGTTTGCTCCACAGGTTGTGCCAACTTATGATGTATTGCGCGCTGAAAGAGGGGAAATAATCGACAGAAACGGAAATAAACTTGCAATAAATGAAATTACTTATCAACTTGATGTAAATCCAAAACTCATTGAAGCGTCTAAAATAGAATCTTTAAAAGAAATTTTGAGTAAATATCTAAAATTATCTTCATCTGATTTAAAAAGCATTTTTTCATCTAACGCTTATACTGTTGTTTCAACTTCAATTACAGAAAGCCTAAAAAAAGAAATTGATAAATTAGAAATTGATAATGGAGTTGTATTTACTAAGACTTACAGAAGAGTTTATCCGTATGGTGAAATAGTAGCGCCTCTTATTGGAGTTGTTGGCCTTGATAATGATGGTTTAAGTGGTATTGAACTTTATTTTAATGATTTTTTGAAAGGGAAAAAAGGTAGAGCCTTTAGAACATACAATTTTAACGAGCCAGAAACATTAGGTAAGCCTACTTATATTATTTATCCTAAAAAGGGTAGCACAATTCAGTTAACAATCGATATAAATATACAGGCAAAACTATACGCTTTAGTTAAAGAAACTGTTGAGAAATACAATGCAAAACATGGTTTTGCCATAGTAACAGAACCAAACTCTAATGAGATTCTTGCAATGGTGAGCTACCCATCTTTTAACCCACAAAATGTTGATAGCATCAAACCTAACTTGCCAATCAGTTACAATTATGAACCTGGTTCTGTCATGAAACCTATTGTTGCCTTTGCTGCACTTGAGAAAGGAACACTTAAAGAAAACGATGAGTTTTATTGTAGCGGGTCAATTAAGGTAAAAGATACCGTAATATCCTGTTGGAAAAAACATGGAGAAGAGCACGGAGTTAGAGACATCCTTGTGAATTCTTGCGATGTTGCGTTTGCTGAGGTTGCTCTCGGTTTAGGAAAGGAAAATCTTTTAAAGTATTTTAATTTATTTGGTTTTGGTGAAAAAACAGGTTTAGAAATTACTGCAGAAGAAAAAGGGATTATTCCTAACTTAAAAAGTATCGGAGATGTTGAAACTGCTACAATGGGCTTTGGTCAAGGAGTTGCTGTTACTCAAATTCAAATGGTTACAGCATTAAACTCTATTGTTAATGGCGGTAAACTCTACACACCTAATATCATTAAAAAGATAGAAGATTCGGGTAATGTAATTTATGAATCCTCCCCCATTCTAAAAAATGTTGTTGGTTCAGTTGATAACGTTAATTTAATAAAAAGTGCAATGGTTGATGTTGTTGATATTGGTGCTCCAAAAGCAAAAATAGAAGGGTATAAGGTTATGGGTAAAACAGGCACAGCGCAAAAGATTGATCCAATCAAAAAAAGTTATTCTCATACTAGGTTGATATACAGTTTTTATGGAGCCGTTCCCTATCCCGTTCCAAAAGTTTCGGTAATAGTTTCTATAGATGAGACAAAATACCCTCAGTATTCTACAACCGTAGCAGCGCCATTATTTGCAGAGATTGGTAATTTCCTTGTAAAATATCTAAGGATTGAAAAATGAAAATAGAAGAGATAAAAAAAGTTTTAAAGAATTGTAAAATTTACGGTAATTCTGATATTGAGTTTTTTGCATTGCAACATGATTCAAGAAAAATTAAAAAAGGTGATCTGTTTGTTGCAATAAGTGGACAAAATAACGACGGACACAATTTTATTGAAGATGCAATAAAAAATGGTGCAGTGGGTGCTATTGTAGAAAAGGAGACTACAAAAACTTTCGATACTCCTCTTATTAAGGTAGATGATAGTAAAGTTGCCTATGCAATTTTATCAGACCATATGTTCAACCATCCATCTTCTCAATTAAGGATAGTCGGTATAACTGGAACTATGGGTAAAACAACTATTGCTTACATACTTTACAGGCTTTTTAATTACGCTTCAATTCCTTCTGCTTTTATTGGCACCCTTGGTATTGGCATAAAAGATAAATTTGAATTAAAAGACCTTGAGCCTCCAACAACACCATTCCCTTTTGATCTGAATAGATACTTGAGTTTAATGAGAGATGACAACGTTAAATACGTATTTATGGAAGTTACCTCTCATGCTATAAAAGATAAAAGAGTATTTGGTATTGATTTCTATAAAAAGGTTCTCTCAACGATGGGGCTGGACCATCTTGATTTTCATAAAACTTTTGAAGATTATTTAGATACTAAAGTTTCTTTTTTTGTTGATGCTTTTTCTCCCATTTTAAATGGTGAAAGTTTATACATTGAAAGGTTTTTAGAAGTTTCTAAAGAACCCATACTTTACGGCGAAAAACCATCTTTTGATTTCTCATATGAATTTATTAACTCACAAGATATAGTGCTTCGGTTTAATATTTTTAGAAAAAGTAGCTTAATTGGTGAAGTTGAGATTCCTTTAGTGTCCAAGTTTAATATTGTTAATTTTCTTGCTGCCTCTTCTTTTGCAATTGTTGAGGGCATCCCATTTAACGTAATTAAAGAATTTGGAAAAACTATTTCAATTCCTGGCAGAATGGAAATAAGAAAATTTTTTAATAGAGCAATAGTAGTAGATTATGCACACAACCCTTCTGAAATTAGGAGCGTCCTTGAAAACCTTAGTTTGAATAAAAAAGGGCGGCTTATAGTTGTTTTTGGAGCAGTTGGCACATCTAATACAGAGAAGAGGATAGAGATGGGAAGAGTTGTAAGTAATTTTGCAGATTTTTGTTATGTAACTTCCGATGATCCAAGAGGATTTGATGAAAAAAAGATCATCGATGACATTTTAAAGGGTGTTTCAATTGACTATAAAGTGTTAGAAGATAGGCGCCTTGCAATTAGAGAAGCGTTATTAAAGTCAAAACCAAACGATACGATTGCAATTTTGGGTAGAGGTGTTGAAAGTAAGATGCATTTTAAAGATGGACGTATAGTAAATTTTAGAGATTTAGATGTTGTGGAGGAAGTAGTTTATGAACTTTAAATTAGAAGAGTTTCTTAATGGCTTTGATGGAATTAGGATGAATACTATACCTAAGACTTTCAATAAGTTTAAGATAGATTCAAGAACTGTTGAAAAAGGAGATATTTTTATTGCTTTAAAAGGTTTAAAGTATGATGGGCATGATTTTGTAAAAGACGCAATTCAAAAAGGTGCTTTAGGTGTTGTTGTTGAAAAAGAGATTCCTCTAGATAATACTTTTGAATTTGTTGTAAATTCTACCAGAGATTTCATTAAACACATCGGTTTAGTTGGAAGAAAGCATGCCTCAGGTTGTGTGTTGGGTATTACAGGAAGTGCTGGTAAAACTACCCTTAAAGAATCTGTTGCTAATGCCTTATCAAAAAAATTTTCCGTATTAAAAACAGAAGGCAACCTCAATACTGATGTTTCTTTACCGTTATTTTTTGCAAATGAAATAAATTTGAGAGAGGATTTTATTGTTGTAGAATTGGGTGTTCAAAAACCTTATGATATGGATTATCTTCTTGAATTAACTCAACCACACTACGGAGTTATTACAAATATTGGTGAATCTCACATCGAATATCTACAATCAAAAGAGGGGGTGTTAAATGAGAAATTTAAACTCGCAAAATACGTTGATAATAATGGCATTGCTTTTTTAAATGGTGATGATGATCTGTTGTTTGAAGCCTCGCATAATCTTAAAAATAGAGTACTTATAGGTTTTAATAAGAGAAACGATGTAGTAATTGATTTATTAACTAAAGAAGGCGTTAGGACGTTGAACCTGATTTTTGCTGATCGAAAATTTTACTTTTCACTTCCTTTTTACGGTTATCAGTTTGTTTATACTTTGGCTTTTACTTTTGCAATTGCCTTCCATTTCGGAGTTGACCCTGATTTAATAGTTTCCTCTTTAAAAGAATTTAAGCCTTATAGAGGAAGAGGAGAGATTATAAATTTTTCACATATATCCATATTGGATGATACTTATAACTCAAATCCAGTTTCTCTTACTTTTGCATTAAAATCACTTTTAGATGATAATAAACCAAAGGTTATAATAATAGGAGACATGCTTGAACTTGGCAAGGATGCTTATGAGATTCATGAAAGTTTTGTCTCTTTAATCGAAGAAGTTGATCCATATCTACTTATAACTTATGGGGATTTTACAAAATCTATTTACGAAAATGCTTCGACTGCTTTAAAATTTCATTTTACCGATGAAGACGCCCTAAAGGAGTTTTTAGAAAAATTTGATTTTAAAAAAGGTTCTTTAATTTTTTTAAAAGGATCACGCGGCATGAAGATGGAAAGATTTGTTGAAGTCTTGAAAGGAAGGTTTAAAGATGGATAAGAACATTTCAAACATTATCTTTGCTTTTGTTATCTTAATTGAATTTTTTTTATTGTTGTATTTTGAAAAATTTCTTATTAGATATCTTAAGAAACGTAATGCAGTCCAACATGTGCGTGATGAAATGGGCGATATTCACAAAATAAAGGAAGGCACACCAAGAGGCGGAGGGATAGTATTTCTTCTTGCACCTATCTTTTTTCTTCCCTTTAATCATTCAAAAGTTGCATTCTTTGTTACATCTTCAGTGCTCTTATTTGGTATAATTGGGCTTATTGATGATGTTCTTACTTTTAAAAAACACTCTTCAGATGGACTTTCTGTTAAAAGTAAACTTATTTTACATTTTCTTGCAAGTCTTACTCTGTTTGTAATTTTTAAAGATATCTTTTCTTTTAATGTTAAATTCTTATCTTTCGATTTGAAATTGGGTTGGTTTATTTATTTTATACTTTTCTTAATGATGTTTATTGGTTCTGCTAATGCTTTTAACCTGACGGACGGGGTAGATGGGCTTCTTGGAAGTGTTACTTTTGCCATACTTCTTTTACTATCTTTAATTGCAAACACCCTTGGAAACACTTCCTACGTATATTTGATACTTGTTTTTATTGTTTCTATTCTTGCTTTTCTATGGTTCAATAGCCCAAAAGCTTCAATTTTTATGGGGGATGTTGGATCGGGTGCTTTAGGTGCACTTGTTGCTTCTCTTTCTGTTATTTTGAAAATAGAGTTGTATCTTCCAATTTTTGCTGTTATTCCTGTCATTGAAGCTCTTTCAATTTTTATCCAGATTACATATTTTAAGAGAACTCACGGTAAAAGAGTATTTAAAATGACACCTATCCATCACCATTTTGAGTTATCTGGACTTAGTGAAGCACAAATTGATTTTAGGTTTTCTATTATAACATTGGTAGCTTCTCTTGTTGTATTCTTTTTAAAAGTGTATTTTGGTTAGGAGGTATAATGTGAAAGTTCTTGTTCTTGGAGCTCGTAAATCCGGTGTTTATGCAAGCATCCTTGCAAAAAGTAAAGGCTTTAGTGTTTTTTTATCTGAGCTAAACGACAACCATGAAACACATTCGTTTGAGTCACTTCTAAAAGAGCACAAAATCCCATATGAGATAGGTAAGCATAGTTTCGATAAATTTAAAGATTTTGACCTCGTTGTTTTATCTCCTGGCATACCTTTAAATTCAGAAGTTGTAAGGTATCTTGAAGAATGCGGTAAAAAAATTATAGGAGAATTGGAATTTGCAAATATGTTTGCTTCAAATACTGAAGTTATTGCAATTACAGGCACCAATGGTAAGAGCACTACAACAGCCCTTACTTACCACATCATTAAAGACTTTTATCCTTCATCTGTTTATGGTGGTAATTTAGGCACCCCTTATTCCTTTCTTCTTTTAGAAAATCCAAATCCACAGTTTGCTATTCTTGAAACGAGTTGTTTTCAACTTGAGACAATTGAACAATACCACCCAAAGGTCTCTGTATTTTTAAACTTTACAGAAGACCACCTTGACAGGTATGGCACCATGGATAATTATTTAGAAGCAAAGAAAAGGATTTTTTTAAACCAGACAGAGTCTGACTTTACCGTTTTAAATTTTGATGACAGCACCTTAAGAGAACTTGCAAAAGACTTAAGACCTAAGGTTTATTTTTTCTCTTTAACAAATAAAGTTGATAGAGGTGCCTATCTTTTGGGCGGTGAAATTTATTTTAAGGATTCTACAACCTCTGAATCCATAAAGATTATAAATAGAAGCGATATTCCCCTTTTAGGGCTTCATAATGTTGAAAATACACTTGCAGCGATTACTGCTTCAATTTTAATTGGTGTTGATATAAATACAGTTGCTAAATCTATTAAAACTTTTAAAGGTCTTCCCCATAGGCTTGAATTTGTAAGGGAAGTTGATGGCATAACGTTCATAAATGATTCAAAGTCTACAACACCTGATTCTACAATTAAGGCACTTGAATCTTTTGATAGGAAAGTAATTCTTATTGCAGGGGGAAGCTCAAAAAATAACGATTTTACAAATTTGGGTAAAATGTTTCCACAAAAAGTTAAACACCTTATACTTATGGGGAAAACAGCAAATGAAATAAAGGAAGCCGCAATAAAAGCAAATTTTAATAACTTTTCAGTTGTAGAAAGCTTAAGAGACGCAATTCTTCTTGCAAAATCAAAAGCAAGTCGCTTTGATGTGGTCTTACTATCACCTGCTTGTGCAAGTTTTGATATGTTCAGGGATTTTGAAGATAGAGGCGATCAATTTAAGGAAATCGTAAATTCGTTATGAAAAAGATTTTAAACCCGTATTCCATTTCTCTTATTTTCTTCGTAACCTTATTATCCATTATTGGCATTATATCAAGTGTTAGTCTTAGTGTAGTTTATCCAAATACGTACATAAGACAATTAGTTTCAGTTGCTATAGGATATTTATTGATGATATTTTTTGCATTTTTTGACCACCACATCTTACAAAAATTTGCTAAGATTAGCACCTTTATATTGTTTTTATTACTTCTCTACCTTCTTTTTCAAGGGGGTGTTTCAAGATTTATTAATTTTGGAGTCTTCAATTTTCAGCCTTCGCAATTTGCATACATAGTTTTGTCTCTACTTATTGCAAAAATTTTTTCTAATAAGATAAAGGACGATGAACTTACAAAGGTTTTTCTTGTTTCTCTGGTGTTGATTGGGGTTTTTTCTTTGCTCATTTCTTTAGAACCGGATATGGGTTCTGCTGCACAGCTGTTTTTGACGTGCTTTTTAACCCTTGTAATTATTGGAATGCCTCTATTGCATATTTTTGTGTTTTCTACTTTTAGCATAGTTTCATTTTTACTTCTACTTGGTTTTAGTGAGGAATGGAGAAGAAGAATAGAAGCCTTTTTAAATCCAGAAGCATTTGCAACATCAGATGCACTTCAAACTTTACAATCTATTAAAGCATTTGCAAGAGGAGGTATTAACGGTGTCGGTTTTCTAAAGGGTATTTTTAAATATCCTCAAGTTTTACCTGTATCAGTTTCAGACTTTGTTTTACCAGTCATCGGGGAAGAATTAGGAGGAATTGTTATTATAATAATTGCTGTCTCCTACTTGGGGTTGTTGTATACGGGTTTTAGGATTGCAAGTGTAGCGCAATCTCTTTTTTCACGGATTCTTGCGATTGGTCTTACTTTAGGGATTTGCATGTTTGCAACTATTAATTTTGCAGTGAATTTAGGTCTAATGCCAGTAACAGGGGTGCCTTTACCATTTATAAGCATGGGCTTTAATAATATGGTTGCTAATTTTATCTCTGTAGGTATACTTATTAATATTTCAAGGAAAGAGGTTGGTGAATGAAAGTAATTATAGTAGGTGGTGGAACTGGAGGTCATGTTTATCCTCTAATTCCTATAGGAAAAGAGCTTAAAAAAAGAAATTTTGAAGTGGTATTTGTAGGGAGAAAAGGAAGAATTGAAGATAGGATTTTTACCTCCTACGGTTTTGATATGGAATTTGTAAGTGCATCTCAATTTGATTTCAATATCAAAACAATCTTTTTATTTATCTTTAACTTTTTTAATGGCGTTACTGAATCTTTTAGAATTATCAAAAAGCATAAGCCCGATGCTGTATTAGGTGGTGGTGGTTATGTTTCTCTTCCTGTTCTTATTGCCTCTATTTTAACAAATGTCCCAATTTTTATATATGAACAAAATATCATTCCTGGAAGGACAAATTTGCTCTTTAAAAGATTTGCTATAAAAATTTTCCTTGGATTTCCTGATGCAAACGATATTTTTAAAGGAAAAGGCATGTTTGTTGGCAATCCAGTAAGAAAAGAAGTTATTGGAGTTGAAAAGAGAGTTGGTTTGGATTTTTTTGATTTTGAGGATAAATTTACCCTTCTTGTATTTGGAGGCTCTGGTGGTGCGTATAAACTTAACAAAACTGTTTTCTCTATCATTGAGGAGCTTCTTAAATTTGACATACAGATCATTTTTATAACCGGCGAAAAGTTTTATAAAGACTTTAAAGATAAGATTGTTCATAAGAGTTTGAGAATGTTTCCTTATCTTGAACACATGGGGTATGCCTATGCAGCTGCCGACCTTGCCATTACAAGAGGTGGAGCAATGACTCTCTCCGAGCTTGTATTAAATGAGGTTTATTCAATAGTTGTCCCTTTCCCTTATGCAAGAGATAACCACCAGTATTTTAATGCAAAGTATTTTGAATCTTTAGGCTGCGTTGAAGTACTTGAAGAAAATTCCCTAAATGAAAAATTGCTTTTGGATAGGATTTTAGAATTAAAGGAAAAATTACGTATAATAAAAATGGGTTGTAGCAGTTTATACCCAAAAGATAGTGAAGTAAAGATTGTCGATACAATTGAGGAAATTATAAATAAACATGGATAAAATATTGATGCTTGGTATTTTAGGCGTTGGCATGAGGAGACTTGCCGAAATTTACAATAGCCTTGGCTACGACATATATGGCTTTGATGTTAATTCAGATAGTGCAAAACAGCATTTGGAAAGTTTAGGAATTAAGTTCATTGATAAAGACTTTGTGGTTGATAAGTCTTTTAAAAAAGTTATTATTTCTTCGGCTATTCCAGAAAATAATGAATTACTTAAAAAGGCAAAATCTTTAGATATACAAATAGTAAAAAGAGGAGAGGCTCTATCCGAAATTGCAAAAAACTACAAAAGTATAGTCGTTGCAGGGACTCATGGTAAAACATCTACAACTTCAATAATTTCTACCTTGCTATCTTCTAATTTGTCGGTAAATGCTTACATTGGTGGTGAACATCCTAAGAATAGCACTTTTTTAAAAGATGCCAAATACTTCGTTATTGAATCAGATGAAAGTGATCGCACCTTCCTTTTATTTAAACCTTATATTGGAGTTGTTACAAGTATTGATAAAGACCATCTTAATGCCTACAATTTTAGTTTTGAGAATCTTAAAAATGCCTTTGGAGAATTCATGTCTAATTGCGATACTTTAGTTTTGAACGGTGAAGACGAAAATATCTTTGAAGTTTCTAAACATATACTTAAAAGGAAATTTTTTTATGGCCTTTGGAATAGAGAACTTGATGCTTATGTTGATAGCGCTCAGTTTGTCGAAGATGGTATACTGTTTAGAGCAAATATCTTAGGGAACCTTCTACCAGAAATTTTTGTAAATGTGTTCGGTGATAAATACTTATTAAACACAATTGCTTCCTTATTGGTAGCAAAACTTCTTAATGTCGATTTTAGTAGATTTTCTGAAGTGTTGGGTAGTTTTAGATTGCCTAAAAGAAGGCTAGAATTTATTGGTAAATATTACGATGTGTATTTTTTTGATGACCACGCAGATCATCCGACAGAAGTTGAAGCATCTCTTTCTGCTTTAAAAAAACATTTTCAAAATAATAGAATTATAGCAATTTTTGAACCACATAGATATACAAGAGTTTACACCCTCGGTAGTGAGATTGGAAAGCCATTTTATCTATCTAACATAGTTGTTGTTTTACCAATTGCGTCTGCTTTTGAAACTCCCATTGATGGAATTAACGACGAACAAGTATTTGATTGGATAAAAGAAAGAAACCCTCAAAAAGTTGTAATTAAAGCATCTAACTACGATGAAGCAGCAGACATTGTTTTGAAACTGTTGAAAAAAGATGATTTAGTTATAACCCTTGGGCCATCCAAAGTAAATTTTGTTTTAGAAAAAATTTTGCTAAAATCAGGTGGTATATGAAAACTATAGAAAAAATAAAAAATTTGGTTGAAGGGACTGTGCTTTTTGAAGAGCCTCTTTCTAAACACACTTCTTTTAAGATTGGGGGTCCTGCGGAAATTTTTGTAGAACCTTCTAATATAGAGGATCTTGAAAGAATGCTTAAATTTGCAAAACAAAATAATCTTGAAGTTACAGTTATAGGAAATGGGACAAACATCCTTGTTGCAGATGAAGGAATTAGAGGTATTGTAATTAAACTTGGAAGCAATTTTGGTAAGTTTACTTTTTCTCAAAATATTGCCTTTATTGAGGCTGGTGCCTCTTTACAATTTTTTATTGAACAAGCTATGAAGCGTAATCTTGGTGGCTTAGAGTTTGCTTTTGGGATTCCTGGTGCAGTTGGTGGTGCAGTTGCAATGAATGCAGGAACTAATTCTCACTACATAAGTACTAAGGTTTTATACGGAGATGTAATGGATTTAAATGGTAAAATTTATCGATTTAAACACGATGATTTTCACTTTGATTACAGATATTCGATTTTGCAAGACGAAAGACTGATTTTGTTAAATTCTGTAATCGCCTTGGAAGAAAAAGACGAAAAAGAAATTATTAAAGCAAAAGAGATGAATATGAGATTACGTTATGATAAGCAACCACTTGATTTTCCATGCGCGGGCAGTGTTTTTAAAAATCCCCCTACTACCTATGCTGGTAAGGTTTTGGAAGAGTCAGGATGTAAGGGATTGCGTTTTGGTGATGCAATCATTTCTGATAAGCATGCAAATTTTATTGTAAATCTTGGTAATGCAACAGCGAATGATGTGGTAAAATTGATAAAGGAAGCCCAATTGAGAGTTTATAAGAATAAAGACCTTGTGTTAGAACTCGAGATTAAACTTTTGGGTGACTTTAAAAATCTTGGGCTTATTGAAAGGAAGAAATGAGTATAAGAGTTTTGGTGTTGTATGGTGGAAAATCCACCGAAAGGGAAGTCTCTATAAGAAGTGGAAAAGCAATTGCCTCTGCATTAAGGAATAAAGGATACGACGTAATTGAGTATGATTTCCAGAATGAGCTTGAAAGTATTATTAAAAAAACTTCACCTGATGTTGTATTTATTGCTCTTCACGGTAAATTTGGCGAAGATGGGACAGTCCAGGCTATACTTGAACTCTATGGCATACCCTACACAGGCTCTTCATTTTTTGCAAGTGCTCTCTGTATGAATAAACTATTTACCAAATTTATGTTTAGAGAAATTGATGTTAAAACACCATCATTTACTTATTTTAAGAAGGATAATGCTCTTTCTTATTCCTATGCTTCAGAACTTTTGGGGAATAAAACACTTGTAGTTAAACCAAATGATCAAGGCTCTACAATTGGCATTACAATAGTAAAAGATGAGAACTCATACAATTTGGGTTTGGCTAAGGCATTTGAATTAAGCGAAATAGTTTTAGTTGAGGACTACATAAAGGGAACGGAAATTACAGTTGCAATTATTGGTAACTATCCTGATATACATGTTCTTCCAATTATTGAGATTGTTCCTGCCCATGAATTTTACGATTACGATTCTAAGTATACTCCTTCAATGTCAAAGCACATTATACCTGCAAGAATTAACTCTTATCAGAAGAACCTCACCGAAGAATACGGGAGGCGTATCTATAAAGAGTTCGGACTGAGAGATTTTGCAAGAATCGATATGATAGCAAATAAAGATGATGTCTATGTGCTTGAGGTAAATACAATTCCTGGTTTTACAGAGACGAGTCTTGTGCCAGATGCGGCAAAAGCAGAAAATATAAGTTTTGAGGACCTTGTTGACTTTATTTTACAAGAAGCACTTCAAAGAAAAAGGTGAAAAAACTCTTCTCAATTTTTATAGTAATTTTGTCAGTATTCATTCTCTTTTACTATTCCATTTTTGTTTTAGAAAATAAAATTAAGATAAATTCTAACGTTCCAGTTAAGCCTTCTTTTCTTTTAAATCATTTAGGGCCTGTATACTTAACGCTCTTTCCTAGAAAAGATGTTCAAATTGAAAGAAACCACTTTTCTGTTGAAGTCTTTTATGTGGAGAAAACTATTTTGAAGGTAAAATTTAAAGATGGTGTTTTTGATATTACCGCAAGAGGATACATAACAAAAAATGATAATGGTGCTTTTGATGTGATTTGTGATTTTGAATCAAATTTGTATAATGAAGAAACAAAAGATTTTCTTTTTAATTTGAAAAAATTAGGTTTTTTAAGTTTTGTTAAATATGTTGATTTTCAAAATGGAGGTATTGTATTTATTGACAAAAATAATATTATTGTATTAGTAGGACTGGGGGATTATGTGGAAAAAATTGCGGAGTACAGTAAAACAGTTGAATTTTTAAAAAATAATTTAAAACAAGTAAAATCAATTGATTTAAGATTTAATCTGCAAGCAGTCATTGAATGGAGAGAGAATGGATAGGATAGTTGCAGCACTCGATTTAGGGAGTCAAACAATTAAATATTTGATTGCCGAAATTGAAGATGGTAATGCTTCAATAATTGGGGTAGGCTCTGTTCCTTCTAAAAGTATTAATAAAGGTGTTGTAATTGATTTAAATAAGGCTTCTGAAGCGGTATCTGAAGCAAAAAAGATTGCAGAAACCATGGCTTATAAAAAGACAAACAGCGTTTATGTTTCTGTTTCTGGCACACACGTGTTTTCTTTAAATAACAAGGGAAGTGTCATCGTCTCAAGAGAAGGAAGAGAGATTTCAAAAGATGATATTAGAAGAGTTGAAGAAGCCTCAAAGGTTCTTTTACTTCAAGCAAATCAAAGGATTATTCACTCCATACCAAGGCAGTTTATAATTGATGGTCAAGGTGGAATAAGAAATCCTGTTGGTATGTCTGGAATTAAACTTGAAGAAGAGGTTCATATAATCACTGGGTCTTCTACTGTTCTTTACAACGTTGAGAAAGTAATTTCAATGGTTGGCCTTCAAAAAGAAGCGTTTGTTTTACAGGCGCTTGCTTCCTCTCTTTCTGTTCTTAGAGATCAGGAAAAGGAATTAGGTGTTGCCCTTGTTGATATTGGGGCAGGCACTGGGGATCTTGCGGTTTTTGTAAATGGAAGTATCGCACATACCTCTGTTCTTCCGATTGGTGGTGAATATATAACAAAAGATATTGCTTATGCGTTGAGGATTTCTCTTGAAGAAGCAGAGCGTATAAAAAAAGAGTACGGGTTTGCAAAGTGTGATGATAGTGATACTGAAGGTGTCGAAATTGAAGCAACCCAAATTGGCACAGATGAGAAATTAAAGGTTAATATGGATTATTTATCTGATGTGATTACAGCAAGAGTTGATGAGATCTTACAAACTATTAAACTCGAATTAATTAAGTCAGGCTATTGGGGATCGCTTCATTCTGGCGTTGTTATAACTGGTGGCACTGCTAAACTTAAAAACATTGCAAAAAGAGCAAACGAGATTTTAGAGTTGCCAGTAAGGGTGGGTTTTCCAAAGGGTGAATTTTCTTTTTCTGACATTCTGAATGCACCAGAATATTCTACTTCTATTGGGCTAATCCTTTACGCCCTGAATGAAGGTAAAACCTTTTCAAAGAAGAAATCATTTTTTTCTTATTTTTCCTGGCTTAATGATATTTTTGAATAGGAGGTATTTTTATGTTTGATATGGATCCTTGGAAAATAAGTGCAGCAAGAATAAAGGTTTTAGGAGTTGGCGGTGGGGGAGGAAACGCCATAAACAGAATGATAGACGAGGGTATTGACGGAGTTGAGTTTATTGCAATAAACACCGATGTGCAAGTTTTATCACTTAACAAAGCAGAAAAGAAAGTCCAGATTGGTCCAAGGACAACAGGGGGGCTTGGTGCAGGAAGTTTCCCAGAGATTGGAAAAAAGTCGGCTGAAGAAAGTAAAGATGAACTTAGAAAGATAATAGAAGGTGCAGATCTTGTGTTTATAACTGCAGGCATGGGTGGTGGCACTGGCACCGGTGCGTCTCCCATTATTGCTTCTATCACTAAAGAACTTGGTATTTTAACCGTGGGAGTTGTTACAAAGCCTTTTACTTTTGAAGGTAAAAAGAGAATTGAGCAAGCAGAAGAGGGTATAAGACAATTAAATGAGTCCGTTGATACTCTTATTCTTATTTCAAATGACAAATTACTTAAAATAATAGATAAAAAAACTCCTATTAATGAAGCCTTTAGAGTTGCTGACAATGTGCTTTTTTATGCTGTTAAAGGAATTTCAGAAATTATTACTAAACCAGGCCTTGTTAATGTTGATTTTGCGGATGTAAGAACAACCTTAGCAGGAGCTGGAAATGCTTGGTTTGGCATAGGAATTGGAAGAGGCGAAAATAGAGCAGTTGATGCGGCAAAACAGGCTATTTCAAGTCCATTACTTGAGTATTCTATAGAAGGCGCAACAAGAGTCCTTTTGAATATTACAGGGAGCCCCAAAAATCTTACCCTTTTTGAGGTAAACGAGGCTGCTACTTTTGTAAAAGAAACAGTAGGAAATGACTCGAATTTAATATTCGGAACCGTCTTTCAAGAGGACCTTGAAGACGAGGTAAGAATTTCACTAATTGCAGCAGGGTTTGATAAATCTAAAGAGGTAAAACCAAAAGAGAAACTAATAAAAATTGAAGAATCTATTGATCAAGGAGATTTTGAAATTCCAGCGTTCTTACGTAAGAAAAAATAGTGTTTGTTAAATGCAAAAAAAACTTGTGTATATTCTTGTTTTTGTTTTACTTTTTGTATTGGTTTTAAATTCTATTAAAGATATAATGGGCTTTTTAAGGAAAAACCTATCCAAATTTGAGGTTGTAAATGTATCTTATTACAAGATAACTAAAGAAATTCCGTTTAGTTTATTTTTTCCCTGCGTTAATGTAATTGCTCCTTCTAATGGTAGTGTAGAATATTTGAAGTCAAATTTTGACTATGTAAAAAAAGATGAACTTATTGCAAAACTTTACTCAAAAGAAAGTGTCCAAGGTATTTATGCAAACGAAAGCGGAATTTTTTTAGTTGGTATCGGAAATGTTAACGAAACTTACTCTTTCGATGATACCCAAAATTTTAGTTTTGTTTACCTGAATAAAAAAAATTTCTCCCTTAACGAACCCATTGGTTGTATAGTGAGTAATAACAATTTCTTTGTAGGTATAAAAAAAGAGATGTATTCTCATGATTCTTTGAAAGTTTTACTTAACGAGTTTTTAGTTGTTTCTGGAATAAAAATTTATGAAGACGACAAGTACTGTTTTTATGAGTTTTCTTATTATCTTGATGAATTTCTAAAGAAAAAATCCAACGTTACGATTCTTTTAGATAGTGTCTACGGTATTAAAATTCCCAAAAGTAGCGTAATAGCTGATACCGGTAAAAAATATGTGTATATAGTAAATGGTAATATAATTAAAAAAGTGGAAATAAAATTTGAAAATGTAGAAAATGACTTTGTAATTGCAAGTCTTATCGATCAGAATCTTTTGAGATTTAATTCGTTTATCATCGTTAGAACCCCACATTTGTTTAAACCTGGTGAGATAGTTGGTAATTTTTAGTGTAACTTTTTTATTTAATTTACGTATATATAGGTGAAGGAGTGGACGAATTTGAAATTATAAAAAAGCTAAAAGATGGTGATGAGAAGGCATTTGTTGAATTTTTTAACTACTATTTTGATAGAGTCTTTAACTATGTTTACAGAAGAGTAAAGATGAGAGAAGTTGCTGAAGATCTAACTTCTGAAACTTTTTTGAAATTTATTAAGAGTTTGAAAAATTTTGAAATTAGAGAGGGGTATCATCTTGATGCCTGGGTGTATGCAATTGCAAGAAATAACGTAAGAGATTGGTTTAGACAGAATCTTAGCCGTGACGTGCTTCCTCTTGAAGAAAAATTTGAAAAAGTCTGTCATCCTATTCTTTACGATGTTTACGGAAGTTTTACTGTTGAGGATGTTGATCAAATTGTTAGCGCGGCTTTAAATAGACTTTCAGAGGATTATAGATCGGTGCTATTAATGAGGTTCTATGAAAGAAAGTCTATTAAGGAAATTGCTTTAACTTTGGGCAAAACGGAAAGTGCTGTTAAGATAACGCAATTTAGAGGATTGAAAAAATTAAAAGAGATTATAGAGGAGTTGTTAAATGAATAAGGAAGATAAACTTAACGATGTTATTGAAAATTTTTTAGATGAAAAAGAAATTGATTTTACCAATGTTTCAGATGAATTAAAGGAGATGTTTGAAATTGCAATTTTACTTAAGAAAGATAAAGTTAATCCTAAAATATCAAAGGAAAAAGTTTTTAGCAATACCTTGAATACTTATAGAGAAGAAGTATGTATTAGTAAAAAGAAAGACGAAATTAATTTTTTAGGATTACTGTTAAATTTTCTTTTTTTAATTTTTGATTATTCTCCTTATAATTTTGAGACTCACTCTGAGCCAAATATCAGTGTTCATGCCTATAATGATTTTAGAAATATAAAATCTTCTTTATATTTGCAATCCCATCAATTTCTGTATAATTATATAGGTAATTTTGTTTTACCTATGATGCAAACTCTACGTTAAAGGGGGTGAGAAGTTGCAAAAAATTTTCGAAAAGTGGTTTTTAAAAAACAAAAAGAAGGAGGTAAGAGAATGAAGAAAGTATTAGTATCATTTCTTGTAGTTTTAATGGTTTTGACGCTTTTTGCAGTTAGACCGTTAAGTGTTGCTGGCGCAGGTTTTAAAGATGTGCCGGAAGATTATTGGGCAAAAGATCAAATCGATTATTTGGTTACAAAAGGTGTAATTGCAGGTTTCCCTGATGGAACATTCAAACCAGAGACTCCTGTAACAAGAGAGCAATTTGCAAAAATGATTTGTATTGCAAAAGGGCTCAAAGAGTATAAACCTTCTACACCAACATTTAAAGATGTAAGCGCATCTCGTTGGTCATTTGGCTATGTAGAAGCAGCTGTCAAAGCTGGTTACATTAAAGGGTATCCTAATGGAATATTTAAGCCAGAAAATTCCATCACAAGGCAAGAACTTGCAGTGCTTGGTGTAAGAGTGGTTGGTAAAGAAAAAGAAGCACAAGCATTCAAGGGCGAACCAATTGTTTGGGCAAACGATTGGAAAAAGATTGCTTCTTGGGCAGTTGGAGCAGTTACACTTGCATACAGACCTGATATACAGATTCTTACTTACCACACAAAAGAGGCAACTGTTGACCCAACAATGGCAGCAACAAGGTCAGAGTGTGCATATGCAATCTATAAGATTGTTGTGCCCCCACAGTTTGGTGGAAGAGTAGTTATTGCACAAACACAAGAACCTGATGCACTAATGAGTTTTGCAACTTCAATGATGGCACAGCGTAATATCGCTATGCAGTATGAAGATGGTTTAATTATGGCATTCCCCAACGGAGTATTGGCTCCAAGAATGGCACTTAATGTTCCAAACTTTAAAGATGGCACCTGGACGACCTACAAGGTAAATGACAAGACCTATATGAAGACAACTTACTACCTGAGAAAAGGTGTGAAGTGGTCAGATGGTGTTCCTGTAAATTACGAACAAGATATTAAATTTGGTGTGTATGACATTTATCTTTCCGGAAAAATTGAGCAGATACCTACAACAGATCCTTATGATAAGATTGAAAAAATTGAATTCCCTAATCCATACACAATGGTTATAACTTGGAAAGATACAACACCATATGCAAACCTTGGTCTTCCGATGTATCCTAAACACTTCTATAGCCAGGTTCCATTAGATCAAATTACATCTTCAGCCCTTGCAAAGAAACCTGTTCATGCAGGTCCATACAAGATTAAAGAGTGGGTTGAAGGGGCATATATTTCTCTTGAACCTAATCCTAACTGGTTCGGTTGGGCTGGTTCAAAACCACTTATCCAAGAGTTTGTGTATCAGTGGATACCTGATACAAATACCATGTTAATGAATGTTCTTGCAGGAAAGGTTGATTTAACTCTCATAGGACTTGGAGAGAAAGAAGCTCAACAGGCAGCAAGAATTAAGACTATTAAAGTTCAAAGGGTTCTTTCAACTTTCTGGGAACATCTTGAAGTTAATACAACTGATCCAATCCTTTCTGATGTAAAAGTCCGTAAAGCACTTGCCTATGGTATTGATTGCAATGATTTGAATAACCGTGTATTCTTAGGTCAAAGAAGAGTTAGCTACTATCCTTATATCGCACTCTTTAACGCATTCTATAGAAACGAAAAAGCAACTACACCAAAATACGATCCTGCAATGGCAAATAAACTCCTTGATGAAGCAGGCTGGAAGATGGGTTCTGATGGCTACAGATACAAAGACGGAAAGAAGTTAACCATTGAACTTTCAACGACAACAAGACAAGATAGAAAAGACGAAGCTGTAGTTCTACAAGCACAACTTAAGAAAATTGGTGTTGATCTTCAAACGAAATTCTTATCAGCATCATACTTCTTTGGCACTTATACTACTCACAGGATGTTCCAGTTAGCAATGTTTGCTTGGGGTGGTGATCCACTTGATCCAGGTGGATACACACTTTATCACTCCGACCAAATTCCAACCGAAGCAAATGAATGGGAAGGACAAAACTATACTGGTATTTCTGACCCTACCCTTGATGATGCAATTTATAAGGCAACTCATGAAGTTGACCCAGCAGTCCGTCAAAAGAACTACTATATTGCAGATCAGAGGATTGCAGACCTTGTGCCACAAATTGGATTAGTTATATGGACTGATATCTATACACCAAAAGCAAATCTTGCTATGGCAGGCTTTGATTATGTGGTTTCCTCTTCTATTGGTTACACATACAATTCAGAGCTCTGGTATTGGGAAAAGAAATAAGGTTTAGTTAGTTAAAATTTGCGGGGACCTCCGCAAAGAGGTCCCCTTTTTTAAAGGATAAGGAGGTTTAGGAAAAGGTGAGAAACTATGTAATAAGAAGAATTTTGCAGATGATTCCTCTGTTTTTAGGGGTTGCAATTGTTACCTTCGCTGTTTTGAGTTTAGTTGGTGATCCTTTTGCGCAAATGCAAATAAACCCCAGGATTAGACCAGAGGATATACAGAGATTAAAACATGCTTGGGGTTTTGACCTTCCGTGGTATCTTAGGTTTTTTAAATGGTTTTGGTCAATGATTACAGGAAATTGGGGTGTTTCAATTTTTGCAGGTGGTAAACCTGTAGTTGAAATTGTAGGAAGAGCAATTAGTTATACGCTAAGGTTTTCAATTGCCTCTCTTATATTTGCTTTTGTTATTGCTGTTCCTATTGGTATATATTCAGCCTTACACCAATACACTCTATTTGATTATGTGTTTACATTTTTTGCCTTTTTTGGAATGTCTATGCCAACATTCTGGTTTGGTTTTATTTTGATGATGATATTTGGTTTGAGGTTAAATTGGCTTCCAATAGGTGGCGTTATGACTCCAGGAATGGAATCGGCTCCCTTCTTTGCGCGTTTACTTGACCAAGCAAAATATATGGTTCTTCCGGTAATTGTTCTTTCGCTTTTTGGGATGGGTTCATGGATGAGGTATGCAAGAAGTTCTATGCTTGAAGTTATAAGGCAAGATTATGTAAGAACCGCAAGAGCTAAAGGACTTCCAGAAAGAACAGTAATATTTAAACATGCTTTACGTAATGCATTGATTCCTATTGTTACCCTTTTAGGACTCACACTACCTGGCATTATCTCTGGTGCAACAATTACCGAAACAGTATTTAGCATCCCGGGTATGGGTAGACTTACTGTAGATGCAATGTTATCAAATGACTATCCTGTTGCAATGGTCTGTTTACTTTTGGAGTCAACTCTTTTGATTGTGGGTAACCTTATTGCAGATTTACTATACGCTGTAGTTGACCCACGAATACGGTATAGTTAGGAGGTTAGTTGGTATGGCTATTGATATAACTACTTCAGAAGAAACTTTAACAGGAAGAATTGAAACCTATTGGAGTATTGTTGGAAAAAGATTGAGAAAGCATAAACTTGCCATGCTTTCTTTAGTTGTATTAATCCTTGTAATTGTTTTATGTATTGTAGGACCATTTATTTCTCCTTATACATCTTCTGAACTTGGTTCCGTAGAAGAAGTTTTGCAACCGCCAAGCTTAAAGCACTGGCTTGGAACAGATGAGTTAGGAAGAGATGTTCTTACACGATTATTTTATGGTGGTAGAATTTCACTTCTTGTTGGTTTTTCATCAGTTTTTTCAGCACTTATTGTTGGTATGATCATTGGTGCATATGCAGGATATTATGGCGGAGTTCTTGATACCATTCTAATGAGATTTACAGATATTATGTTTTCAATTCCAGTGTTACCTCTTCTTATTGTTCTTGCCTCAGTTATTCCTGGTGCAGGAGTTTGGAAAATTGTTTTAGTAATAGCAATTTTTGGTTGGATGACCGATGCAAGAATTGTAAGAGGTATGTTCCTTTCTTTAAGAGAAAATGAGTATGTAGAAGCAGCAAAGGCAATTGGTGTTTCAAATAATAGAATTATTTGGAGACATATTCTTCCAAATTCTCTTGCTCCTATTATTGTCTCTGCTACTCTTGGTGTTGGCGGAAACATCATTTACGAAGCTGCATTAAGCTATCTTGGTTTTGGTGTTATGCCTCCTACACCATCTTGGGGTAATATGCTTCAAAATGCTCAATATGCGATGGCTATTGCTCCATGGCTTGTTTGGTCTCCTGGACTTGCAATGTTTATAACTGTTCTTGCATTTAACTATCTTGGCGACGGACTTAGAGATGCAATGGACCCAAGGTTATATAGGTAGGTGAACTATGGAAAAAAGCGAAGTATTATTGGAAGTAAAAGACTTAAAAACTTATTTCTATACTGACGATGGTGTTGTAAAAGCGGTCGATGGAATGAGTTATACAATACATAAAGGGGAAGTTTTGGGGCTTGTGGGTGAAAGTGGTTGTGGAAAAAGTGTTTCTGCAATGTCAATTTTGGGCCTCATTGATGTTCCTGGAAAAATTGTCGGGGGAGAAATTATTTTTAAAGGAGAAAATTTAGTTGGAAAGACACCAGACCAGTTAAGAAAAATAAGAGGTGCTGAAATTTCAATGATTTTCCAGGAACCGATGAGCGCTTTAAACCCCGTGTTTACAGTTGGTAATCAGATAATGGAGGCAATTTTAATCCACCAAGATGTAAGTGAAGAAGAAGCCAAGAAGATGACAATTGAGCTCCTTAGGCTTGTTGGAATTCCCGAGCCAGAAAGGAGATTTAACCAATATCCTCATGAATTAAGTGGTGGAATGCGACAAAGGGTTATGATTGCAATGGCAATGTCTTGCAATCCAGACCTTCTTATTTCTGATGAAGCAACTACTGCTCTTGATGTAACAATCCAAGCACAGATTCTTGAACTTATGAAAGACCTTCAAAAAAGAACGGGTATGGCAGTTTTATTTATTACCCATGACTTAGCCCTTGTTGCAGAAATGGCAAATAGTGTTTATGTTGCCTATACTGGTAAAATTGTTGAAAGTGGCGAAGTGCTATCCATCTTCAAAAGGCCAAGACATCCTTATACTTACGGACTGTTAAGTTCCATTCCAAATTTAATTTCTGAGAAAACAAAGACTCCGCTTCCTGCAATAGAAGGGATGGTACCTAACCCATACCATATGCCACTTGGTTGTCATTTCAATCCAAGGTGTCCATTTGCAACGGAGAGGTGTAGAAAAGAAATGCCAGAACTTGCTGAAATTGAAAACAATCATTTCGTAAGATGTTTCCACCCTGTTTTAGTTAATGAAAGTGAGGTTGTATCATGAAAAAACTTCTTGAGATAAATAATTTAGTAAAACACTTTCCTGTTGTCGGGGGTGTTTTCTCAAGACCCATTGGCTGGGTAAGGGCAGTTGATGGTATATCCTTCCATATTTTTGAAGGTGAGACTTTTGGTCTTGTGGGGGAAAGTGGAAGTGGCAAAACAACTGCAGGAAAAACAATTATAAAGTTAATTGAACCAACAAAAGGCCAAATCATTTTTAATGGTGCGGATATAACAAGATTTGGGGAAAATAAAATGAGACCTTTGAGAAGAGAAATGCAGATAATTTTCCAAGATCCATATGGCTCTTTGAATCCAAGGATGCCGATTGGGGAGATTATAAAAGAACCTCTAATGGTCCATAACGTTGGAGATAAGAAAGAGCAGGATGAACGAGTCGTTGAGATTATGAAGTTAGTAGGTCTTAGACCTGAATACTTAAGAAGATATCCCCACGAATTTTCTGGCGGACAGAGACAGAGAATAGGTATTGCAAGAGCTATAGTTCTTAATCCTAAGTTTGTTGTTGCAGACGAACCCGTTTCAGCGCTTGATGCATCAATCCAAGCACAAGTGTTAAACCTTCTTCTTGAGCTCCAACAAAAACTTGCCCTTACTTATTTATTAGTTGCACATAACCTTGCTGTTGTAAGGCATGTATCCGATAGGATAGGGGTAATGTACCTTGGTAAATTGGTAGAAGTTGCCGAAACAAAAGAGTTATTTAAGAACCCTCTTCACCCCTATACGCAGGCTTTACTTTCTGCAATACCTATCCCGGATCCTGAGATTAAAAAAGAAAGAATTCTTCTTCAAGGAGATATCCCCTCTCCTATTAATCCACCGTCAGGTTGTAGATTTAGAACCCGTTGCCGATATGCAAAAGATATCTGTAAAGAATCCGAACCACCTTTAGTTGATGTTGGTTCTGGTCATTATGTAGCATGTCATTTCGTAAAAGAGGGTAAAGTTGTAGAATACTCTAAATAAGTTAGCGACTTTATTTATTTAAATGGGAGGAATTGTATCCTCCCTTTTTGTTTTATCGTATATTTAAGTAAGTGAAGTATTTCTTGTAATAACAAGGAGCACGTTCGCTTTACTAAGCGTAAACTCTGCTAAGGATCTTATATTTGAGGTGGACACTCCCTCAAGGCCCCACCTACACGTCATACTGAGCGATAGCGAAGGATCTTGCACTTGAGGGGGTAAAAAGGAACCCCTCAAGATTCCTCCGAATACTGAAAAACATAAAAGGTTGAGATTCTTCCTCGGTAAAAGTCGCCTCGTCAGAATGAAACCTACTCTGTCATCTTGCACTCTTGTCCTTGACGAAGTCAAGTGGAGCGATATCAACGAAGGATCTCATATTTGAAGGGGTAAACGGAACCGCTCAGAACTCCCCCAAGTTCTAAAAAAGAATGAAAGAAATTCTCACCTTGTGCAGAACAATGAGTGAATAGGAACAAAGATATTTGGCTTCCTCTAAGAAACAAGATGTAGTTATGAATAACTGAAAATAATGATTGGATTTGCTGGATGAGGTTGAGCATTACTAGGCTATTGCTTTCTTTACTTTTTCAAAGTTAATTTGTTTCAAAAATTTATTTTAAAATCTTTTTCATTAAAATGTATTTAATTACATTTTAACTTAAGGAATTACTTCTTTTGACGGGTTATTAAAAGTCTTGCTTAGAGGAAATACTATTTTTATGTTACTTATCAAATTCTTAACACTTCTTCCTCTTGACTAAAAAAAACTTTTATGTAAAATAGTTATGCATATGTAATAGGGCCCGTAGCTCAACGGCAGAGCGGTTGGCTCATAACCAATTGGTTCTTGGTTCGAATCCAAGCGGGCCCACCATAGAGGGAGGATTTAATAATGTCATTTATTGGTAAAGTGTATGAAATCGAGAAAAAGCTTTCCCAAACACTAAAAAAAGAAAAACGTGTTAAGGAGATAGAAGAAGAATTGAAAATAGAAGAGCAAATTAACAATTATGAAACTGAAAAGGAAGAGTTGATCCTTTCTAAAAAAGGTTTGGTTAGTAGAAGAAATGAGACTGAACGTGAAATAGAAGATGCAGAAAAAGAATTACAAAGTATAAAAAACGCAGTTGATAGTAACACCTTCAAAACTCAAAAAGAGATTAAAATTGCAAAAAAAACAGAAGAAAATCTTGTGTCTAAATTGGAAGAGTATAGAAAAAATCTAAATTTTGTGTTGAACGAGATAAAAGAAAGAGACACAAAAATTGAAGATTTGGATAAAGCAATTGATAACTTGAAAAGGAAAAGCGAGAAAATTAAAAAAGAATACGAAAAATTAGATGAGGAACTTAAAGAAGAAAGAGCTCTATTAAACCAAGAATTTGATAAAGTTATTTCGTCTTTGCCTCACGATTTTGTAACAAGATATTTAGATATAAGAAAGAGTTTCCCTGGTGGTGCTATTGAGAAAGTTGACCATGGGTTCTGTGGTAATTGTGGTGTGAAATTGCCGCTTGAAACTATTGCCTCACTTCATGAAACAAAGGGAAACGAAATTATCCAATGCGAAATCTGTGGTAAAATTTTATACATAGAAGAAGATTTGACTTAAGTAAGGAAGGCAGCCGCAGAATAGTTTGAGCTATTCTGAGGAAAGTCCGGACTCCTTGGAGCAGAGTGCTTGGGAAATCCAAGCGGGGGTGACCCTAGGGAAAGTGCCACAGAAAACAGACCGCCTTAGATTTAAGGTAAGGGTGAAAAGGTGGTGTAAGAGACCACCGGTAATGTTGGTGACAACATTACGCAAGGCAAACCCCACTTGGAGCAAGGCCAAATAGAGTAGCGAAGAGGAAGCTCCACCTTATGCTACTGGGTTGGCCGCTTAGATAAATGGCTGCCTTCTCCTTATGGAGATACAGAATCTGGCTTATTCCTTACTTAAGTCTTTTTTTGTTAAAACTGCTTGTATTTTTAACAAATTTGTATATAATTCATTGGTTACATCGTTAGGTAAGGCTTCGGGGCGTGGCGCAGTTTGGTAAGCGCACCTGCATGGGGTGCAGGGGGTCAGAAGTTCGAATCTTCTCGCCCCGACCATTACGGGATGTGGCCCAGTTTGGTTAGAGCGCTTGGTTCGGGACCAAGAGGTCGTGGGTTCGAATCCCACCATCCCGACCACTAAAATAAAGTGGAGGTAGAATTGGAGCAAGAAAAAGCACCGCTATATGAGGCTGTATCTAAATACATTAAAAGGAAGATGATTCCTTTTCACATGCCGGGACACTCTCAAGGTAAAGGTGCCCCAAGAATTCTTAAAAAGCTCTTTGGTGAAAAATTTTTTGATTTTGATCTTACGGAAGTTTCGGGTCTTGATTATCTGCACTATGCGCAAGGTGTTATAAGAGAAGCAGAAGATTTGGCAAGTAAACTTTATGGTACCGAGTCTACCATTTTTCTAATTAATGGAACTACTGCTGGTGTTCATGCAATGATACTTGATTCCGTAAAAGAGAACGAGAAAATTATAATTGGAAGAAATTCCCATAGGTCAGTTATTGGTGGCATTCTTCTTGCAAGAGCAAAGCCTTTGTTTGTTGAACCAGAATTTAACGAAGAGTTTGGAATTATTACTAACTTGACAGTTGAAGAAATTGAAAAAACTATAAAAGAAAACCCTGATGCGAAAGCGCTTCTTGTTACTACCCCGAATTATTACGGACTTCAAGGCAGAGTAAAAGATATAATAGATTTAGGGCACAAATATGGTTTGAGGGTTCTTATAGATGAAGCGCATGGTGCACATTTTCCGTTTAACGAAAAATTTCCAAAGTCCGCTATATACCTTGGAGCAGACCTTGTAACTCAAAGTGCCCATAAAACTTTGCCAACTCTAACGCAAACGTCTTTCCTACACATCCCCTCAAAATCAGTGAATGTTGATAGGGTTGAGCAAATCTTAAGCATTATAGAAAGTTCTAGCCCTTCGTATATCTTTATGACAGCATTAGATGTTGCAAGGCGAGAAATGGCATTACATGGTAAGGAAATGTGGGACCGTGCAATTGAAGTTGCTGAATATGCAAGAGAAAAAATAAGCGAACTTGACGGATTTAAAGTTATTACCGAAAAAATTGTAAACGGAATTGATATTTATGTCCTTGATCCTATTAAACTTACAATTAATGTTGAAGATCTGGGGTATTCTGGTTTTGAATTCGAACACTTCCTTAATAAAAACGGCATAGAGATAGAACTTGCCGATCTTCAGAATGTTTTACTTTTTGTTACTGTAGGTACTTCAAAAAGAGACATTGACATACTATTATCGGTTCTCAAGAAAGTGCAACCTAAAAAAGAAAAAAACAAAATTAAAATGGAAAGAACTCCAAAAGCGCCACCTTTTGCAATGATGCCATTTGAAACCCTGCAGAAAGAGTTTGAAGTTGTTCCGTTAAAAGAATCAAAAGGAAGAGTGTCTTGGGGAATCGTTGCTCCATACCCTCCGGGAATCCCCGTGCTTGCTCCAGGCATGATTATAGATGATGATTGTATAGATTTTATAGATGAAGTTTTTAAATATGGTGGTCTTGTGCAAGGTTCCGTAAGACAGGGAAGTGAAATTGCGATTAGGGTAGTGAAAGGGGTATAGATTATGGTAGAAAGAGATGTTTTAAATGCTATTAAATCTTTTGAAGAAGAAGGAGAAAGAGTTTTAAAAGAAGCAGAGTCTACGGTAAGGGCTTTAAAAGAAGAACTAAACGAGAAAAAAGTAGCTCTACGTAAGTTATACGAAAATAACTTTTTAAAGGAAGTTGAGAATTATAGGTCAAGTGCTCTAAAGCTTTTAGATGAAGAAGCTAAAAAGATAGAAAGTGAAAACAAACAATTTTTAAAACTACTTGAAGAAAAAGCAACAGAAAAAATTGATAAAATTATTGTTAATTATTTGAAAGAGGTTGTTGATTATGTCAATAGAGAAGCTTAAAAAAGTTTTGATTTTAAGCGATGTATCACAGAAAGATGAAATTCTTGAATCTTTGTATAATCTTGGAATTTTTCACATTGAAAGTGTAAGATCAGAAATTCTTGCAAGTATTGATAGTTTAAAACCCTTAATACCAGAAAAAGCCTACGACGAAGAGTTGAATAAGATTGATAGTGCATTTTCTATATTTAAGGAATTCGGATTTGGCAAGCAGGGTTTCATAAAAGGTTTTTTACCGCAGGATTTTGAGGTAAGTGAAGAATATTTTAACGATATTGTTCATAAATTTCCTCTTGATGAATTTGTAAAAAAAATCAATGATTTGAAAAACTCCTACGATAAAATTCTTGAAGAAGAAGCAAAATTAGAAGAAGATAAAAAATCTTTGATGGCGTTTCAGGGGTTTCCCTTTCAGTTTTCTATTTTACAGGGAACAAGTAGAACTAGCGCAATAATCGGGGAAATAAAAAAGAAAGACCTCGAAAAATTTAAAAGTGAAGAAGCATTAAACAATTTCTACGCTAATGTTTTTTATACTGATAAAAATGCTGCAAAAGTGTTTATTTTATATGTAAAAGAAGATACCGAATTACTTGAAAAAGTTATTAAGGATTATGGAATTGCAAAAATAACACCCAATAACCATTTCACAGGATTTTTTGAAGAAGAAGTTCAGCGAATTGAAAAAAGACTTTTAGAGCTTGAAAATAATAAAGAGATTATATTAGCAAAAATAAAAGAATACTTTGAAGAGAATGATAAGTTAATAGTGCTTAGAGATTATTTCCAATCTCTTTCAAACAAGGGAATAGGTATTGCAAAGTGTTTGAAAGGAAAAACATTCGTTGTTATTAAAGGTTATGCAAAAGAAAAAGATTTTAATGTTTTAATTGATGGAGTTTCAAAATTTACAGATCTTATTTTTGAATTGAAAATTGAAGATAGTGATTTTGTTCCTGTTAGCTTGAATAATCCCTTAATATTTAAGCCCTTTGAATTTTTAGTAAAGTTATTCGGTCTGCCTTCTTATAGTAATATAGATCCATCTCCAATTGTTGCAATTCTTTTCTCCGTTTTCTTTGGTTTTGCTTTGGGGGATGCAGGTTATGGGCTTGTCCTTTTCCTATTCAGTCTTTTATTTTTAATTAAATATAATAACAATGGAGGTGCTGCAAGATTTTTTAGCATACTTCTTTATGGAAGTATATCCTCTATAGCAGTTGGTGTATTAACAAACTCATATTTTGGTGACATACTTCCATCGTATTTTCCAAATTTTGCACTTACTAAATTTCTTAGTAAACTTGCAGTCATTAACCCTACTTCTCCGGACGGATCTGTTAAGTTTATGATACTTTCAGTTATTATAGGTTTTATTTCCCAGATGATCGGAATTTTGATAAGCTTCATTGTAAAAATAAAAAGTAGAAGTTATCTTGATGCAATATTTAATAGTTTAGGTTGGCTACTTTTCCTTCCTGGCATCATCTTATTCTTCTTCAAATCAACTTTTTCTAATTTGGCGTTTGCTTCAAACATAATGGTTATTTTGGGCGTTCTATTTATTTTAATTGGTGGATGGATGTCCATAAGAAGTCCTTTGTTTAAACCGGTAGCTGCTCTTGTAAATCTCTATGGTATAAGAAGTTCCTACGGTATATCTGGTTTCTTAGGCGATACTCTTTCATACCTCCGTCTGTTTGCGTTAGGTCTGAGTTCTGGTATCCTTGCTTCTTCGTTCAACTTGATGTCAAAAGTAATAGGAAATATGCTAGGACCTGTTGGAATTATTGTCACGATAATTTTACTCTTTGCCTTGCATAGTCTTGCTTTCTTCATGAATATTCTTGGTGCATTTATACACTCAATGCGTTTAAATTTTCTTGAATTATTTGGAAGGTTCTATGATTTAGGTGGTTACGAATTCAAACCTTTTGGGTTTGAGTTTAAAAATATAAGAATCAAAAAATCACAAGGAGGTAAGTAAAATGACTTTTAATGGTTCCATGTTTGTTGCAATTGGTGCTTCTTTTGTGGCAGCAATGGGTGCAATTGGTTCTGGTATTGGTATTGGTAGGACAACTTCACATGCAGCAGGTATCCTTTCTGAAAAACCAGAATTATTTGGTAAAATGCTTGTTATTATGGCTCTTCCTGGAACACAGGGCTTTTATGCTCTTGTTGTTATGTTTCTTATGATGCAGTTTTTTGGCTTTATTGGTGGTTCTCCAAAGGCTTCTTGGGGACAGGGACTTGCCGCATTATTTATCGGCATTTTAGTCGGTCTTATTGAATTTAAAACTGCATTAGACCAGGCACATTCAGCAATTGGCGCAGAAGATCTTGTTGCGAAAAGACCAGAGGAAAGCGGTAGAGCAATACTTTTACCAGCGCTTGTTGAAACCTATGCTATTTTGGGACTTCTTGCAGGTGTGCTTTTGTCTCTTTGGGTTTCGGCGGCAGCATTTTAATTGGCTATGAGTCTTGATAAAATTAAGGAAAAAATCATCTCTTCTTCGCAAAAACAGGCAGAAGAGATTATCAATAAAGCTAAAAGTGATATTGAGAATGAGTTAAATAATTTTGAAAATTCTCTTAGGAAAGAATTTGCATCTAAATTTGAGGAAGAAAAGAAATTAATTGATGATGAAATTGTTAAATTACGAATTTCTCACAATTTAAAGGTTGAAAAAGAAATTAACCTTTTGAAGAATAAGATTATTGAAAAGTTCTTTTCTGTTCTTAAAGAGAAAATTTTAAGTGATGAGAATCTCTATTTAAGTCTTATTACTCGACTTATAGAGAAAGACGCTCCTAACAATAGTGTTGTTTACATTAACGAAAAGGATTTTAATTTGTTTGGTAAGAAGATTAAATCCTTTATTGATGAAAGACTCAAAGATAAGAACGTTAAACTTTCTAAAACTACTGTTGAAATTAGTGGTGGATGTATTATAAAAACTGAAAATTACGAAGTAAACGACTCTATTGATGAAATTATTAATACATTTAAAGAACGAAAAGATATTGAAGTTGCAAGGGAGATTTTTAGTAATGAATAACTTTTCTTTTGAAATAAAAGGAAAAAGCTATTACGATTTTCTTTGTGGACGTGTAAAAGTTTTAGAAACTTATCTTTTGGATGTTGATACTTTAATTGCTCTTAAAAATAAAGATTTTCAGTCCTTTGTTTCTACTCTTCAGGGTTATCCGTATAAAAAGTACATAAGTAAGATTGATTTTCCTGAGGTAAGGAAAGCGATTTTTAAAAGAAGAGAAGAAGAATTTGAAGAATTTTCTAAGTTTGGCCTTGAACCTTTTATAAACGTATTTTTAAGGAGTGCAAATTACTTTTTGTTGGTTAAAAAGGCGTATTTAGGTTATGAGGTAGGTGATAACTTTAAAGAATTCCTCTTAAAAGGTGTTGGTTCTTATCCTAAACATTTTTATGAGTGTTTTTCTGACTTAAAAAAGAATAAATATCCATCTTACTTAATTCCTATAGTTATTGATTCTTATTACCTTTCATTTTTAGTTGACTATGCAAAATTAACAAAAAGTCCTTTTATAGAGGAGTATTACCAATCTTTTACTGAGGCAATTTTAATTCAAATTCTTATGAGAAGTTATAGTTTTCTAAACATAGGTTTTTTAAAAGAGGATGAGTTTCTTAAAATTGTTGAATTTTTGAAGCAAAAATTTCAAAATGTTTCAATCATTAAAGTTATTGATTCGGTTTCTTCGTTTACACGCATGGTTAATACCCAGAAATACTTTTATCGGGAGAAAAGTCTTTCCGAAAACTGGGAAGTGCTTACTCAAGAAATTTTAAAAAGTATTTTATTTAAAGGTAAATATTTTAACGAAGGCATTGAGCCTATTTTTGTGTATTTGCTAAAATTAAATGCCGAAACTTCTGTTTTACAAAAACTTGCGTATGCTCTCTACTATGGCTTAGAAACAAGTGATATAAGCGAACTGGAGTTAGTCTATGAATAAAGTTGCTTTTGTTGGAAGTAAAAGACTTGGTATTTTACTAAAAAATTTTGGTATTGAGTATTTTGTTGCCGAAAAAGAAACCGTAATAAATGAGATAAAAACATTAGCAAAGTCAAATGAATATACTGTAATTTTTACTGAAGAAACGTTCTTTGATTTAGTTAAAAATTACCTTCAAGAAAAAACAGAGCCGCTTCCTGTAATAATGATGTTACCAACTGTGATGGTAAAAAACAGAACCTTGAATCTAATAGGTGAAGTTGTTAAAAAAGCAGTTGGTATTAATATCCTTACAAAAAATGAAGATATAGGAGAGTGATCTATGGCGGAAAAAGTTGGCTATGTAGTGAAAGTTGCAGGTCCTCTTGTTATTGCAAAAGATGTTCCAAATGCTAAAATGTATGAAATGGTTTACGTTTCGGACCTGAAACTTTTCGGAGAAATTATCGAAGTAAAAGGGAATTTATCATCAATACAAGTCTATGAAGATACATCTTTAATAGGACCTAATGAGCCTGTTTATGCAACAGGTTTACCTTTAAGTGTTGAACTTGGACCTGGACTTATTGGCTCAATTTATGATGGAGTTCAAAGACCTCTTGACGAATTAATGGCGCATTATGGTAGTTTTGTTGAAAGAGGAGTTTCATTACCATCTCTTAATAGAGAAAAGCTTTTCCACTTTGTTCCAAAAGTAACAGTAGGAAAAGATGTTGTGGGAGGAGATGTAATTGGAACAGTCCAAGAAACTACTATTGTTGAGCATAGAATTCTTGTTCCCCCTAATGTTAAAGGTAGGATTTCAAAAATTGCTAAAGAAGGCGACTACACGGTTGAGGAGATTATTGCTGTAGTTAATGATGGACAAAAGGAAACTGAATTGAAAATGTACCACAAATGGCCAGTGAGATTCTCAAGACCTGTCAAAAACCGAGTTCCTCCCGATGAGCCACTTGTAACTGGTCAAAGGGTTATAGACACATTCTTTCCTGTTGCAAAGGGTGGAACGGCTTGTATCCCTGGACCATTTGGTAGTGGAAAAACAGTTGTGCAGCACCAACTTTCGAAGTGGGCAGACGCAGATATCATTGTTTTCATAGGTTGTGGTGAAAGAGGAAACGAGATGACAGACGTTTTGATAGAGTTTCCTGAATTGAAAGACCCTAAAACAGGAAGACCACTTATGGAAAGAACAGTCCTAATTGCCAATACTTCAAATATGCCTGTTGCAGCAAGGGAGGCATCTGTCTTTACTGGAATTACGATTGCAGAATACTATAGAGATATGGGTTACAATGTTGCACTTATGGCCGATTCGACTTCCCGTTGGGCAGAAGCTATGAGAGAAATGTCTGGAAGACTTGAAGAAATGCCTGGAGAAGAAGGGTATCCAGCATATCTTGCTTCAAGAATTTCTTCTTTCTATGAAAGAGCAGGCAAGGTATTTATTCTTGGCTCTCAAGATAAGGTATCAAGTTTGAGTGTTGTTGGCGCTGTTTCTCCTCCGGGTGGAGACCTTTCAGATCCAGTTGTGCAGTCAACTCTTAGAACAGTGCGTGTTTTCTGGTCTTTGGATGCTTCACTTGCCTATGCAAGACATTTCCCTGCAATTCAGTGGTTGAGGAGTTATTCCCTTTACGCAGAACAGTTAAGGGATTACTACGAGAAGAATGCAGGTCTCAATTTCATTGATTATAGAACAAGAGCCCTTGCCATCTTAAGAAAGGAAGCTGAACTACAAGAAATGGTTAGGTTGGTGGGAATTGATGCGCTTTCTCCACAAGACCGTTTAACACTTGAGATTGCAAAGTCGATAAGAGAAGATTTTCTCCAACAAGATGCTTTTGATCCAGAAGACACTTACGCTTCCTTGAAGAAACAGTACAGAATGATAAAATTGATTTTCCTATTTGCAGATTATGCAAAGGATGCCTTAGAAAAGAATGTTGATTTGAATAAAATTATAACTCTTCCCGTGCGAGTTGATATTTCAAGAGCGAAACTTATTCCGGAAAAGAATTTAGAGAGTTTTGATAAACTCGAAGAAAAAGTAAAAAAATCCTTTGAAGATCTTTTAAGTGAGGTGGCAAATGTCTAAGGAATACACAACTGCAAAGGAAATATCTGGGCCTCTACTCCTTGTTGACAATATTGAAAAGGCAACTTACAACGAAATTGTCGAAATTAAAACTCCAGATGGAGCTATCAAAAGAGGACAAGTCCTCGAAGTTAACGGAAATATGGCTTTAATTCAGGTGTTTGAAGGAACTTCTGGGTTAAGCCTTGGTGAAGTAAAGGTTAAGTTTTTAGGGCACGGTGTTGAATTGAGTGTTTCCCCTCAAATTCTTGGAAGAATATTTGATGGTTCCGGAAGGCCTATAGATGGTGCACCCCCTATCATTCCTGAGAAGAAAATAGATATAAATGGTGCTCCTATTAACCCTTATTCAAGAGATTATCCATCAGAATTTATTCAAACAGGAATTTCTGCAATTGATGGACTTAACACCCTTGTTAGAGGTCAAAAATTGCCTATCTTTTCTGGTTCTGGTTTACCCCATGCTGAGCTTGCTGCCCAAATTGCAAGGCAGGCTAAAGTTTTAGGTAAAGAAGAAAAATTTGCCGTTGTTTTTGTAGCGATGGGTATCTCATTTGAAGAGGCGAATTACTTTATCAATAGTTTTACAGAATCAGGAGCACTTGAAAGGTCTGTTATGTTTATTAATTTAGGAAATAGCCCCGTTATTGAACGTATTGCAGCCCCTCGTTTCGGATTAACTGCAGCAGAGTATCTTGCCTTTGAACTTGGGATGCATGTCCTTGTAATAATGACTGATATGACAAACTATTGCGAAGCCCTTAGAGAAATATCTGCAGCAAGAAAGGAAGTTCCTGGAAGACGAGGGTACCCTGGATACATGTACACAGACCTTGCAACAATTTATGAAAGGGCAGGTAGAATAAAAGGTAAAAAAGGTTCGATTACCCAGATTCCCGTCTTAACTATGCCAGAAGATGATAAGACCCATCCTATACCAGATTTAACGGGTTATATTACTGAGGGGCAGATTTTCCTTTCAAGAAGTCTTTATCAGCAAGGGATATATCCTCCAATAGACGTCCTACCAAGTTTGTCGAGATTAAAAGATAAAGGTATTGGAAAAGGAAAAACAAGAGAAGACCATTCCTCCGTTTTAAACCAACTATTTGCCTCTTATGCAAGAGGAAGAGAAGCAAGAGAATTGCTTACGGTTTTAGGAGAAAGTGCTCTTACAGAAGCTGATTTACTCCATGTTAAATTTGCGGATGAGTTTGAAAAGCGTTTTGTTCAGCAAGGCTTAAATGAGGATCGTTCAATTGAGGAAACTCTTGACCTTGGTTGGAAACTACTTTCAATTTTGCCGATAGAAGAACTAAAGAGGGTTAAACCTGAGTTTATTGAGAAATACCTTAAAAAAGAGGTAAGTTAGTATGCTTCTCAATGTTAATCCAACGAGAATGGAGCTTCTTCGCCTAAAGGAGAGGCTCAAACTTGCAAAAAGAGGACATAAGCTTTTAAAAGATAAACTTGAAGGGTTGATGCGTAATTTTCTTGATATTGCAAAGGCTTATGTTGTAAGACGAGCAGATTTTGATGAAAAATTCTCTGGAGCTTTGAAGAAATTTGAAAATAGCACTCAGGACATTGAAGATGATACCCTTATCGCTCTTTTTGAAGGTGGGACTTTTAGCCTTACGTTGTTCCATAAAATTAAAAGTGTAATGAACGTAAAGTATCCAGTGTTTGATGTTAAAACAGAGGGCAACCCCATATCCTATCCGTTTTCTTTAACAACTGTTCTGCTTGACAGAGCTATGCTTCAACTACTTCCCCTTATTAAAGATATGTTGGAACTTGCTTCAATTGAACAGGAAATTTATTCCATTGCATTAGAGTTAGCAAAAATAAGAAGAAGAGTTAATGCCCTTGAATATGTCATTATTCCTAATCTTGAAGAGACAATCACATACATAGAACAAAAACTTGAAGAGGCTGATAGGGAAAACATAGCAAGACTTTTGAAAGTAAAGGATATCATTAGAGAGCATTGATATAATTTATGGAAATTGTTAAAAAAGAAACCATCTTTAGTGGAAGGCTACTTTCTCTTATTAAAAAAACTGTCAAAAATAGCGACGGAAGTCTTTGGGATAGGGAAGTTGTAACTTACGGGGGCAATGCTTCGGTTATTTTACCTTTGGTAGATAATAAAGTGGTATTTGTAAAACAGTTTAGGCCCACAGTTGAGGATTTTATTTTAGAATTACCAGCAGGTAGAATCGAGAATAACGAAACCCCTTATGATTGTGCAAAAAGAGAATTAGAAGAGGAAACTGGTCTAATTGCTAAAAATCTTAAGTTTTTATTTGAGTTTTACCCTTCACCTGGTTTTGTTGATGAAAAATTGTATCTGTTTTTAGCAACTGAATTTTCCCATGGCATTGTTAATTTAGATGCAGGAGAGGAGGTTAATACTCTTTTTGTTCCCATAGACGATGCGCTTAGCTATCTTGATAATGGAACTATAATTGATGGTAAAACTATCATAGGGCTTTTATATATGAAGTTAATGCTAAAATAACATGCTAACGCAACTATACAATCTGGGTATAAAATTTGTAAGATATTTTCCTCAAGGTTTTGTTTACGGAACAGCTCGGTTTTTGGGCTTTATGTCTTTTTTATTTGATAGAAAGAGGAAAAATGTCCTTAAAAATTTAGCAGTTTTTACAGGAGAAAAAGGTATAAAATTAATCTTATTAGGTATTGAATTTTATATAAATTTTGCATTGAACATTGCAGACTACTTTATATTGGAAGAAAAAGGCTTAGATAAGATAAAAATTTTAACTCCAGCTTCTCAAGTTAAAGAAACTTTGGAAAAGTTGAAAGGCAAAAATGTAGGGGTTGTTGTTCCCACGGCACACCTTGGTAATTGGGAGGTTGCAGGAGCATTTGTCGGTTCACTTGGCTTTAGAGCCCATGGTATAGGTTTGCCGCAACAGGAAAAGGGAGTGGAAAAGTTTTACAAAAGCTTTAGAGAAAGATACAATGTAATCGTCCATCCTTTTCAAACTGGTTTCATCGGCGCATACAAAGGCATTAAAGTAGGTGATGTTGCAACTATTGTAAGTGATAGAGATATTAACAAAGATGGCATTTGTGTCCAGTTTTTTGGAAGGAATGTTACCTTCCCCAAAGGTGCTTCAGTTTTATCATATAGGACGAAAGCCCGTAGTATTTTTGCTATGTTGGTGAGGGAAAAAGGTGGTTATAAAGTGTATTTTTCTCAAGTGTTTAAACTTGATTTTAATTTGGTAGAAAAGGAATTTATAGAAGATTATGTGAAACAATTTGCTAAAGTCCTTGAGGATTATGTCAAAAAATATCCTACCCAATTTTTTCATTTTTTTGATTATCTTACGGAGTACAAATGCTAATTGCTATAATCCCAGCTAAAGACGAAGCGATAAATATTGGTGAAGTAGTTTTAAAAACTAAAAAGTATGCAGATTTCGTGCTTGTAATTGATGATGCCTCGGTAGATAATACAAAAGAAATTGCTAAAATGAGCGGAGCTTACGTAATTAGAAACGCTCATAACCTGGGTAAGGCAGATTGCTTAAAGATTGGTTTTAAGTATGCAATTGAAAATAGTTTTGATAGGATCGTTCTCATCGATGGAGACGGTCAGCATGATCCAGATGAGATTCCAAAACTACTTAAAAAGTTAGACGAGGGATACGATATTGTTGTTGGGGCAAGAAGATTCAACCTGAAAGAAATGCCTTTATTACGCGTATTTGCAAATAGTTTTTCTTCTTTTCTCTTAAGTGTAATCACCGGAGTAAAGATCCTTGATAGTCAGTCTGGATATAGAGTTTTAAAAACTGATGTAGTTAAAAAAATGACTTTTGAGACTAAAAGATACCAACTTGATACAGAAATGTTAGTTAAAGCTGCAAGATGCTCTTTTAGAATTGGTTTTGTCCCTATAAAGACTATTTATGCTGAAAAGGCAAAAAGCAAGATTAACCAACTAATAGACCCCATCAAGTTTTTAATTGTGTCTTTGAGGCTGTCATTTTATAGATGCAAAAAGTAGATTTCGTTGATCTACACATTCACTCTAAGTTTAGTATTCCCTCAAGTAAAAGTATGGGGTTAGAGAATATAGCAAACTTCGCTAAAAAAAGAGGCGTGACTATTATTGGAACAGGGGATATCCTCTTTCCTGAATGGAGAAAAGAAGTAGAAAAAAACATGGAATTTGAAAACGGCTTCTACTATTTTAATAATTTGCGGTTTGTTTTAACTGCCGAAGTTAATATTATCTTTGAGATGTTTTCATCTATTAAAAAATTTCATGCAGTCCTTTCTTTTTATGATTTTAAAAAAGAAGATGAATTTAAAAGGGCATTTGATAGATACGCTAATTTTGATAGTATTGCTCGTCCAAATATTAGTATCCGCCCAAAAGACTTTCTTCGTATTGTGGAAGAAATAGGAGGCGTCCACATTATACTTGCACACATTTTTACTCCTTACTATGGGATTCTTGGAGCAAACAATAATTTAAATAATGTTAACGAAGTTTTTGATAAAGATGTTTCCCAGATAATTTTTGTTGAAACAGGCTTAAGTGCTGATCCATCCATGATTTTTAAGGTCAAACATTTGAGAAGTTTTGTTGCTTTATCAAATTCCGACGCTCATTCTTTGAAGAACATTGGGCGGGAAGGTATTGGGGTTCCTTTTTCAAAAACTTATGATGAGCTATTTTTAAATCTTAAGAATAAAAGTGCAATCTTTACTATAGAAGAGTTTTCTGAAATCGGTAAATACTATTTAGATGGACATAGACAATGTAAGTTTAAAACAAATGATTTTTCTTTAGCAAACTGCCCAATCTGTGGGAAGCCTTTAACTAAAGGCGTTTTACATAGGATTTTTGAATTATCTCAAGATGAAAGTAATCTTAATAAAAATCCTCTAATACAGAAATTCTATTTTTTTGTTCCACTAAAAGAAATACTTCCTCTCCTATTCAATAAAAGCATGGTAAATTACATCTATGATAAAATCCTTGAAAACTTTAATAGCGAATACAATTTTTTCTTTTTTAATAGAGATTTTGGCTCTTATGATTTTTTATCCAATGATTTAATTACAATTGTTAAGAATATAAAAGATAAGAAGTTGACTTTTGATTATGGATATGATGGTGTTTATGGAAGTTGGGGGCTTTTAAGTGCTTAAAGACAATTTTGGAAGAGAGATAACGTATCTAAGATTTTCCGTTACACAGCGCTGTAATTTTAACTGCGTTTATTGCCATTCCTATAATAACAACGTATCTTCCGAACCATCTTTAGATGATATTGCTTTTATAGTGAATGTGTTCTCTTCTCTTGGCTTTAGAAAGATTCGTATTACTGGTGGAGAGCCACTTGTAAGAAATGATATTGTTGATATCGTAAGAGTTGTAAAACAAGCCAAATTTGATGAGATAGTTATGACTACAAATGGTTATAGACTCTACCAAATTGCAAAAGATTTAAAAGACGCTGGTCTTGATAGAATAAATATTAGTCTTGATTCTTTGGATAGGTCAACGTTCTTAAGCATAACAAGTCTTGATAAATTTGATGATGTGTACAAAGGGCTTTCAGAAGCAATTTCAGTGGGATTCAATCCTGTAAAAATAAATACAGTTCTTTTGAGGGGAATTAATGAAAGCGATATTTTGCCTTTAGTAGAAATGACTAAAGATAAAGACTTAATAGTTAGATTTATAGAACTTATGCCTGTTAAAGGGAATTCTTTTTTTGATGAGTATTTCTTAAGCTATAGAGATGCAATTAAGATAATTGAAAGTAAATATAAACTTGAGAAACATCCAACTCCATGGCATGAGGTTGCAAGATACTATAAAATTATTGGCTTTAAAGGTTTAATCGGTTTTATAACCTCTGTCAGTCAGCATTTTTGTAATAATTGTAATAGGCTTCGACTTACTTCGACATTTAAAATCTTCCCGTGTCTTTTTTCTTCTGAGTATGTTTCTATTAAGGATGCAGTTTTACATAGGGATGAGAAATTACTTAAAGACCTTATCATGAAATCTATTAACATAAAACAACTTGCTCATGGAGAAATAAAGGTAGGAACAAAAGAATTTATAGAAAATATGCAAGAATTAGGGGGGTAACGATGAGTCATTTTGATACCGATGGTAAAGCGCATATGATTGATGTATCCAATAAGGGCGATACTTTAAGAACAGCAAGAGCCTTTGCAAGGGTCTTATTATCTAAAGACACTTTAGAAAAGATTAAAGGAGGGGAAATAGAAAAAGGAGAGGTGCTTACAGTTGCAAAAGTTGCTGGAATTAGTGCTGCAAAAAAAACTTGGGAAATTATTCCAATGTGCCATCCGTTGAATCTTACCTATGTCGATATCAACTTTTCTTTAGTTGACGATCCTTCCTCTATTGAAATTGAGAGTTTTGTTTCTCTTATCGGTAAAACTGGGGCTGAAATGGAAGCTTTAGTTGCGGTTAGTATTGCTTCTCTTACGGTTTACGATATGTGCAAGGGAATAGATAAATCAATTACAATAGAAGACATATATCTTTTAGAAAAAACTGGGGGAAAATCTAAAAGATTTATTAGAAATGTATAATTTGACTTTTTAATTTTTTTTGATATAATAGAAAATTGCGTATTTACTTAAGGAGGTACGATGGATAAAATTTTTGATTTAAGCACAACGAAAGTAAAAGTACCTTTGCCAAACTTGTTACAAGTGCAGTTAAAATCATATGATGATTTTCTAAAGAACGGAATTTCTGATGTTTTAAAAAAGGTTTTTCCTATTGATACCAAGAATATTAGAGTTGAATTTGTCGAGCATTATGTAGGAGAGCCTATTAGGACTCCAGAGGATTGTATTAGAGTTGGTGTTACAAACGATGTTCCAATTAAAGCTAAATTCAGACTTATCTATAAGAACACTGGAGAAATGAAAGAGCAAGAGGCTTATATAGCTGATATTCCAAAAATGCTTTCTGATGGGACTTTTATTATTAACGGAAAGAAAAGGGTAGTGGTCCAGCAGTTAATTAGGTCGCCTGGAATTTACTTTCAAACTGAGAAAGACGCAGAAACTGGCTTTTTAAATTATATAGTAACAATCATTCCTGATCGTGGTAATTGGATGGAGGTTAAGGTTAGCAAAGATAACGTTATATACATCCGTTTGAAAAAAGGAATGAAAAAACTCCCCATTACAGTTGTTTTGAAGGCAATTGGTTTCAAGAATAACGAAGAAATCCTTGAACATTTCTATCGAGAGATGACTGTTGAGGTTCTAACAACTTCTCCTTTCTCTTACGATTTGGTGCTTGGGAAAAAACTTCTTGAAGATATCGTAGTTTCTAACAAGGTAATCCTTAAAAAAGGGACAGTTCTTACGGAAGAGAGTTTTGAAAAATTAAGAGAAAATAATATTCAAAGATATACATTTAAAGTAGAGGGATATGATTACTGGATTGAGCAAACCCTTAAAAAGGATAAAACTACCAATTCAGAGGAAGCCAAGGTTGAAATTTATAAAATATTCCATCCGAAAGAAAGGGTTACTTCTGAAGCTGCAGAAGAGCTCGTGCATAACATTCTTATGGATGAACGTCGCAATGAATACTATCCGATTTCAAGGTATAAAATCAACAGGAAGTTTAATACCAATAGCCAGGATCACATACTAACAAAAGATGACTTTGTAAATATGATTCTGTATCTACTTAAAGTAAGAGATGGTATCGAGAAAGAAGATGATATCGATAGCCTTGCAAATAGACGTGTAAAAACAGTTGGTGAGTTAGTTAAGGAAGAATTCGAAAAGGGAGCTCTTAAAGTCCAAAGAAGTGTAAAAGAAGCAATTTCAATTAGAAAACCCGAAGAAATAACTATTTCTTCTATATTCAGTAATAAAGCTATCACTGGCCAACTAAGACAATTTTTTGGTGTAAGCCAGTTATCACAATTTATGGAAGAGACAAACCCTCTTGCCTCTCTTACCCACAAAAGGCGTTTAACTTCTTTAGGAGCAGGAGGTCTTCATAGGAAAAGAGCTGGAATCGAAGTAAGAGACGTTCACCCATCGCATTACGGAAGAATTTGTCCTATTGAAACACCAGAAGGTCAGAATATCGGTCTTATTAATTCACCTACTATCTTTGCATCTGTTAACGAATACGGATTTTTAACAACTCCTTACAGAAAAGTTAAAGATGGTGTTGTGTTGGATGAAATTGTTTTTCTTCCTTTTGATGAAGAAGAAAAATATATTATTGCTCAGTCAAATACTAGGATAGATGAAAAAGGTCGAATTTTGGACGACCAAGTCGTTGCAAGAAGAAGGACTGGCTTTGGAGAGATATTACCTCAGTATGTTGATAAAAATCTGGTTCAATTAATGGATGTCTCCCCCCAACAGGTTATAAGTCCATCGGCTTCTCTTATTCCTTTCCTTGAGCATGATGATGCAAACAGGGCTCTAATGGGTTGTAACATGCAAAGACAGGCAGTCCCTCTTTTAGACCCTGATTTGCCAAGAGTTTCTACCGGGTATGAATCAAAGGTTGCAGTTGACGATATGGACCTTCCTATTTCAGGATACGACGGAATTGTTTCTTATGTTGATGGTAATGAAATTCATATAGTTCCAAATGTTAGTAAGACCAAAGTCGTTTCTATCTATAGAGAAGCATCTGACCTTAGGCACAGTCTTCTTAACCGAATAAAGCAAAAAGAAGTCGTTCTTTTTGACATAAAGCCGGAGAATGAAGAGTATTACAAGTTTATAGGCGAAAAGATTACAAGCCAAATTGTTGATAAACTTATAACTCACGGGATAGAGCAAATTTCGATTCTTGAAAATGAAAAGATACAGAAATTTTCAATGTTAGATCTCTTTGAGAAAGAAAGAAACGAAACACTTGTTGGGCTTATTGCTAAAGAGACTGTTTTAAGCAAGAAGGGTAAACCTATCATTGATGAAGGACAGAAAATTTCGGACACAAAGTTTAATAGGCTTTACGAACAAAGTGCGGTAAAAGAGATTAAAGTTGAAGAAAATGGTGAAGTTGTAATAAAACCTATTTTTAGAATCGTCTTAACTCCTCTTGGTAAAAGCCTTATTGGTAAAAGTCTTTTTGCTACACTTACAAATACAAAGAAGACAATTAGAATGAGTGAAATTCTCACTGAAGATCTTCTTAAAACTCTATATGCTCAAGGTATAACAGATGTATTGGTTTTTTCTACTCAGGAAGTAGAAACATTCAATTTAGGAAAAATTAACGAAGAGATATTGGATACAGTAGTTGCAAAAACTTATAAAAATGAGGCTCAAGAAGTAATTGTAAATGAAGGAGAAATACTTGACTACGATAAACTTCGTAAACTTGTTGAGGCTGGAATAAAAAAAATCGAAATAAAAGAAAGTGTTGTTTATAAACTAAGAAAGTTTGAGAGAACAAATCAGGATACCTGTAGAAACGAGCGTCCGATTGTTAAAAAGGGCGATATCGTTAAAAAGGGCCAACCTTTGGCAGATGGTTTTGCAACAAAGAATGGCGAAGCAGCCCTTGGCATCAATGTTCTAATTGCATATCTATCCTGGTATGGTTATAATTACCAGGATGCTATTGTTATTAGTAGAAGGCTTGTTTCGGAAGATAGATTTACTTCTATACATATTAAAGAATACACAGTAGAAGTTCATGAAACCGATCAAGGACCGGAAGAACTTACGCCAGACATAAAAGATGTAAGAAAAGAAGCTCTTAGATTCCTTGATGAGAGGGGTATTGTAAAAGTTGGTTCTAAAGTAAAGGCTGGCGATGTTTTGGTTGGTAAGGTTACTCCTTTCCCAGAAGAGGAAGAATCAAATGAAGCAAAGATTTGGAGAAGTCTTTGGAGTAATAGAAATAGTAATTTAAAAAATAGTTCGTTTGTTGTTCCACCAGGTGAGGATGGTGTTGTTATTGGTGTAGAAGTTTTCTCAAGGGAAGAAGGTTATGAACTTACGAAAAATGCATTAAAACTTATAAAAATATTCGTTGCGAAAAAGAGAAAGATCATAGTAGGAGATAAACTTGCAGGAAGACATGGTAATAAGGGAGTAGTCAGTAAGATTGTAGAAGAAGAGGATCTTCCTTATCTTGAAGATGGCACTACTATTGATGTAATTGTAAGCCCGCTTGGAGTCCCTTCGAGAATGAATATAGGGCAGATCTTAGAAGCAAACCTCGGTATTGCAGCAAGAAAATTGAATCTAAGGGTAGTTACTCCGTCTTTTATTGGAGCAACAGAAAAAGATGTGAAAGATTTACTTAAAAAAGCTGGTTATAGTGGATCAGGTCAGATGACAGTTTATGATGGTAGAACTGGAAAACCCTTTGAATATAAAGTAACAGTTGGGGAAGCATACTTTCTTAAACTTAATCACCTTGCTGAAGACAAGATTCATGCGAGGGCTGTGGGTAAATATACTCTCATTACTCAGCAGCCAGTTGGTGGTAAGGCTCAATTTGGTGGGCAGAGATTAGGGGAAATGGAAGTATGGGCACTTGAAGCATATGGAGCTGCCAATCTTTTGCATGAGATGTTAACAATTAAATCTGATGATCTTGAAGGAAGAAAAAGGGCATATGAAGCAATTTCCAATGGTATTACGATCTTTGACACCGGAATCCCAGAATCGTTCAACGTGCTTAAGAGAACTCTCCGTGGGCTTGCCATTGACCTAAAGGTATTGCCTTCCCAGAAACCCGAGTTAAAAATTAAGGAGCCATTGTATCCAAAACCAGTAAATAAAAAAATAAAATTTGAAAAATCTTCAAGGGAGGAGTAAAATGAAGGTTCAGGAAACTAAGAAAATTAGAAATGTAGTGCTTGTTTCTCATGGTAATGCAGGCAAAACTACACTTTTAGAAGCAATTTTATTTAAGAAAAAGTTCATCCAGAGAATGGGTAGAGTTGAAGATGGCAACACAGTTTCTGACTATCAGCCTGAGGAAAAAAATAGAAAATTTAGTATTAGTCTTTCATTGATACCTGTAGAGCATAAAGGAAATAAGATTAATTTTTTAGATACACCTGGTTATGCAGATTTTGTAGCTGAGGTTTTAAGTGGTATTAGGGCAGCAGAAAATGGAGTTCTGCTTATAAACGCTTCTTCTGGTATTGAAGTGCAAACGAAAAAATACTGGAAGTTCCTTGAAGTTGAGAATAAACCACGCGCAATCTTTATTAATAAACTTGATATTGAAGGAACTGATTTATCGGCTTTACTAAACCATATAAGTGATTTCTTTGGATATAAGGCTATCCCTCTTAATTATCCTGTTTTTGAGAATGGAAAATTTACAAAAGTGAGTTCAATTTTTGAGGACACTCAACATGAAAATTACAAACATGCTATTTATGAAATTGCTGCTGAAAACGATGATGCAATGCTTGAAAAATATCTTAGTGGTGAAGAATTGACTTTAGACGAAGTAAATACTGGTTTGAAGAAAGCATACATGAAAGGTAACTTCTACCCTATCTTTTTCGGGTCGGCGTTGAATCTTGTAGGTATTGATGAATTTCTCAATTTCATTACGGATGTAATGATTAGTCCAGAAGACCTGGGCGAAGTAAAAGGTATCAACCCAACAAATAAACAAGAAGAAACAAGGAAGATTTCTACTGACGAGTCTTTCTCTACTTTTGTATTTAAAACGCTTTCAGATCCTTACGTAGGTAAGCTTTCTTTTACTAAAGTTTATTCTGGTGTTCTTAAGTCGAATGCAACAGTGTATAACTCCTCAAAGGGTGTTGTAGAGAAAACTGGACAAATAGTCTATCTTACTGGTAGTGTTCAAGAACCTGTGGACGAGGTAATTGCAGGTGATATTGCCGTAATAACAAAACTTACCGTAACTCAGACAAATGATACTCTTTGTGATAGTGATAACCCAATAGATTTACCCAAGATTGATTTTCCAGAACCCATGCTTACCCGTGCAATGCGTCCAAAGACAAAAACCGATGAAGATAGGATGAGTTTAGGACTTTCTAAAATTACGGAAGAAGATCCAACTGTAAAAATATCCAAGAATTTAGAAACAAAAGAACAACTTATTTCTGGAATTGGTGAAACACATCTCTCAGTTATAATGGAAAAACTAAGTGGTAGATACAATGTGAATATTACCCTCACTCAGCCAAGAGTTCCCTACAGAGAAACTATTACTACCAAAGTAAAGGTTGAAGGTAAATACAAGAAACAGACAGGTGGTCATGGTCAATACGGTCACTGTTTCCTTGAAGTTGAACCTCTTGAGAGGGGAAAAGAGTATAGCTTTGAAAGCAGAATATTTGGAGGGGCAATCCCGAAACAGTATATACCAGCCGTAGAAAAAGGTGTTAAAGAAGCTATGGAAGCAGGAATACTAGCAGGCTATCCGGTTATCGATGTAGGCATAGCCGTTGTAGATGGATCTTATCATCCTGTTGACTCTTCAGAACTTGCATTCAAAATTGCAGGTTCTATGGCATTTAAGAAAGCATTAGAGCAAGGAAATTCCATTATTCTAGAACCTATTGAACGCATTGTTGTGATAGTTGATGAGCAGTATATGGGTGATGTTATTGGTGATCTGAACGCAAAGAGAGGAAGAGTCCTTGGAATGAAATCAGAAAATGGTAAGCAGATAATAGAAGCTTATGTCCCTCTTGCAGAATTGTTAAATTATGCAAATGACCTCAATTCAATCACTCAGGGGACTGGTGAATTTAGGATGGAGCATTCACATTATGAGCCTGTTCCACCTAAAATTGCTGAAAAAATAATCCAAGAGTCTCAAATGAATAAAAAAGAAGAAGCAGAATAAATTAGGGGGTGACTTTTTTGAATAAGGTAGATATAAAGGCTTTAAAAATACTTCTTGCCTCTTCTCAAGAGATAAGAGACTGGTCTAAAGGAGAGGTAAAGAGGGGAGACACTTATAGTTATAGAAACTATTTACCAGAGCCAGATGGTTTATTCTGTGAAAAAATCTTTGGTCCTATTCACTCTTATCAATGCCACTGCGGAAAATTAAAAGGAAAACAGCACGAAGGACTTACATGTCCTAACTGTCATGTCGAAATACTTCCTTCTAGCGTAAGAAGGGAGAGATTTGGTCATATTGAGCTTGCAACTCCTATTGTTCATATCTGGTATTTTAAAAACAACATCAACTATATTGCACTTCTTCTTGATATGAAATCAACTGATATTGAAAAAATAATCTACTTTGTGTCGTATGTGGTAACAGATCCTAAAAAGACAAAACTCCGTTATAAACAAGTTCTCTCTGAAGAAGAATATTACACATTTAAGTTTGAAGAAAACCTTGATTTTGTTGCAAAGAAAGGCGGAGAAGCAATAAAAGAGCTTCTTGAAAAAGTTGACTTGAAGGAATTAAAGGATAAAGCTACTAAGCAAATTAATAGCGGAACAACCCAAGAAAAAATAGCCGCAGTCAGACTTTTAAGTGTGGTAGATGGGTTATTGGAAAATAATAGAAAGCCCGAAGATATGGTGCTTACGGCTATTCCTGTTATTCCACCAGACCTTAGACCTTTAGTGCCTCTTGAAGGTGGTAAGTATGCTTCTGATGATTTAAATGAGTTGTATAGAAGGGTTATCAATAGAAATAACCGTTTGAAGAAACTATATGAAGTTGAAGCACCAGATATCATGCTTGATAATGAGAAAAGAATGCTCCAAGAAGCTGTTGATGCCTTATTTGATAATGGAAGAAGACCTTACCCAGTGGTTAATGCTAACAAAAGGCCGTTAAGGTCCCTTACAGATATCCTAAAAGGTAAGGAGGGTCGATTTAGGGAAAACCTTCTTGGAAAAAGAGTTGATTATTCAGGTAGAGCGGTAATAGTTGTTGGCCCAGAATTGAAAATTGATGAGTGTGGTGTCCCCAAGGAAATGGCGCTTGAGTTATTTAAACCTTTCGTAACCTACGAACTTTCAAAATTAGGATACAACAAGAAGAAGGCAAAAGAATTAATTGAAAACCCAACAGAAGAAGTATGGAAAGCCGTTGAAGATCTTTCTAAAAACTATGTTGTTTTACTCAACAGAGCTCCAACTCTACATAGACTGAGTATACAAGCTTTTAAACCTGTGCTTATAGAAGGTAAAGCAATTCAAATTTCCCCTCTTGTATGCACACCTTTTAATGCAGACTTCGATGGAGACCAAATGGCTATCCATTTACCTTTGTCTTTACAATCTCAAATGGAAGCAAAATCACTTATGCTCTCCTCGAATAATATTCTTTCCCCCGCTCATAGTGGTCCTCTTGATACTCCTGTTCAGGATATGGTTATTGGCATTTACTACCTTACACTTGAGAAAAAGGATGGTAAATTAAAAACTAAGCATATCTATGATAATCCATACCTTGTGGAATTACTTTACGAAAGAGGCACATTCTCACTTCACGATAAGATTAAATTTTATTTCAGGGGAGAAACAGTCGCGACAACCGTTGGGCGTGTGATTTTCAATGCGAAAATAAGAGATGGTGTATTCTCTAATGGTGAAGACGATTATCCATTCATTAACGAGGTAGTTGGGAAGAAACAATTAGAAAAGATCATTTCTGACTTTTATGATAGGTATGGTATTGTTAAGACAGATATACTTCTTGATAATCTAAAAGAAATAGGTTTTAAATTTGCAACCGTTAGTGGAGTAAGTATTGGACTTGATGATATTAAAATTCCGAAAGAACGAGTGAAATTTATAGAAGAAGCTCAAAAATCTGTTGATCATATTGAAGAGTTATACCAAAACGGTCTCAAAAATGAAGGCGAACGATACGAAGCAGTTGTTGATATTTGGAGAAAAGCAGCTGAAAATATCCAGCAACTGGTTTTTAACAATTTTAACGACTTCGACCCTGTTTATATGATGGCTATTTCTGGGGCAAGAGGAAATCCTAGCCAGATTACGCAAATGGCAGGCATAAGGGGTCTAATGGCTGGACCTACAGGAAAAATTATTGAGTTTCCAATCCTTTCTAACTTAAGGGAAGGTTTAAGTGTTCTAGAATATTTCCTTTCAACACATGGTGCAAGAAAAGGGCAAGCCGATACTGCATTAAGAACAGCGGATTCTGGTTATTTAACACGTAGGCTTGTTGATGTTGCACATGAAATTATTGTTAAAGAAGATGATTGTTCTTTAAGAAGAGTTAAACCAACAAAAATTGGTGATGAGATATTAGAACCACTTTCAGCAAAGGTTGTTCATAAGATAGCACAAGAAGATGTTATTGATGTAAATACCGGAAAAGCCTTTATTAAAAAAGGCGACGTTATTTCCTTTGAACAAGCTAAAATGCTTGATGATCTTCAAATTAACTCAATTCTTATAGAGGATTACGTTAACGGTATTGAATTAGAACCTATTGTTGAGGGTAATAACTACGATAAACCTGTTATATCATTATCTGAGCAGATATGGGGAAGATTTGCAGCTGAGAATGTTTTTGCTCCAGCACAGGTAAAGAAAATAAAAGTAAATAAAAAGGCTCTTGGCCATACACTGGCTGAAGATATCCGTGATAGTAATGGAGTGGTTTTAGATAAAGGTAAAAAGGTTACCGAAAATGTTTTGAAGATTTTAGAGGAACTAAATATTGACTATGTTGATGTTTTTGATGGTAAGTTAGAATTAGTAGTTAAGAAGAACGAACTAATTACAAAAGAGATTGCAAAGAGGATTGAAGGTTTAGGTATAAGAAAGGTCAAAGTCCGTTCTCCTGTAACATGCAATGTTGAACATGGAGTATGTGCAAAATGTTACGGTATAGATCTTTCCAATAGGCAAGTAGTGAAAATTGGGGAAGCCGTTGGTGTTGTGGCATCAGAATCCATTGGGGAACCTGGAACACAACTAACTCTTAGAACTTTCCATACCGGAGGAGTTGCAAGTAAAGACATTATACAAGGTCTACCAAGAGTTGAGGAGCTTTTCTCAGCAAGAAGCCCTAAGGGTAAGGCAATCATTGCAAATGCTTCAGGTAGAGTAGAAATTACATCTGATAAATTGAGGCAACTTATCACTATTACTACAAGTAAAGGAGAGAAGATAAAGATTACAGCTCCAAGGGATAAAAAGATAAAAGTTTCAACAGGAGATAATGTAAGAATAGGAGATATCTTAAGTGAAGGACCTCTTGATCCTAAAGAGATACTTGAAATTAAGGGTTTGAATTTTACTGCAAAATATCTTGTGCAGGAAATTGAAAAAGTTTACAAGTCTCAAGGAGTGGATATTAACATTAAGCACATTGAAGTTATTTTGAAGAGAATGTTTGATAAAGTATTAGTAGTTGATTCTGGAGATACTAACTTCTACAACGGAGAAATTGTTGATAGAGAAAAAGTATTGATGGAGAATAGAAGAGCACTGGCTGAAGGGAAGAACATTGCAAAATTTAAGCTTTTGGTCCAAGGTATTACAAAGACTGCTCTTTCCTCTGATAGTTTCCTCTCTGCCTCTTCATTCCAAGAAACACCAAGAGTGCTTGCTGAGGCAGCTATTAAAGGAAAAATAGACCTCTTAAGAGGAATGAAAGAATCAATTATTGTTGGTAAGAAAATACCTGCAGGCACAAATATGGAATTTGAAGAATGAATTTTATTATTGACATTTAATTTTATTTTGGTATAATTTTTTGTTATGTGAAAAATTGGATAGGAGGATGCAATGCTTACTTTTAATCAATTGGTAAGAAGCCCTAGGAAAAGGGCAAAAGAAAAAAGTAAAACACCGGCATTAGAAGGATGCCCCCAGAAGCGAGGGGTTTGCATTCAAGTTAGAACAATGACTCCTAAGAAGCCTAATTCTGCTTTGCGAAAAATCGCAAAAGTAAGATTGACAAATGGTATGGAAGTTATAGCTTATATACCTGGTATTGGACATAACCTTCAAGAGCACTCCATGGTATTGGTAAGAGGCGGAAGGGTAAAAGACCTGCCTGGTGTAAGATACCATATTATACGAGGTGCTCTCGATGCTGCTGGTGTTGAAGGAAGAAAACGTGGAAGATCAAAATATGGTGCTAAAAAACCCAAGACTGGAGGTGCATAATGCCAAGGAAAGGTCCTGCGCCGAAAAGAGAAATTGAAGGAGATCCAATTTACGACCATGTAATGGTTGCTAAATTAATTAACAACTTGATGAAGGGAGGAAGAAAAAGCCTTGCAGAGAAAATTGTTTATTCCTCGTTCGATATTATTAAGGAAAAAACGGGTAAAGATCCTATTGAAATTTTTGAACTTGCATTGGAAAAAGTAAGGCCTTTGGTAGAAGTTAAACCAAGAAGAGTTGGTGGTGCAACTTATCAGATTCCAATAGAAATTGAAAAAGAAAGAGGTCAAAAGCTTGCAATTAAGTGGATAATTGCAGCAGCTAGATCGGTAAAAGGTAAGAGAATGGAAGAAAAGTTATCTGAAGAAATTATTAATGCAGCAAATGAAACAGGTGCTGCATATAAGAAGAAAATTGATTTGCATAAGATGGCAGAAGCAAATAGATCTTATGCACATTTAAGGTGGTAGGTGAAATTTAATGAGTAATGGTGCCCCTCTTAATAAAATAAGAAACATTGGGATTATTGCTCATATTGATGCGGGTAAAACAACCACTACTGAGAGGATCCTCTATTATACAGGAAAAACTTACAAACTTGGTAATGTAGATGAAGGTAATACCGTAATGGACTGGATGGTCCAGGAAAAAGAGAGGGGTATAACTATTCAATCGGCAGTTACAACCTGTTTTTGGAAGGAACATCAGATTAACATCATCGATACACCCGGCCATGTTGACTTTACGGCAGAAGTTGAAAGGTCACTTAGAGTTCTCGATGGGGCTGTGGTTATCTTTTCCGCTGTTGAAGGGGTTGAAGCACAATCCGAAGCTGTTTGGAGACAGGCAAATAACCACCATGTTCCAAGGATAATTTATATTAATAAAATGGACCGACTTGGAGCATCTTTTGAGGATACTCTTGCAAGTATAAATGAAAGGTTGAATATTAAAGTAATTCCTGTTCAGATTCCTCTTATAGAACAGGATGAATTTAAGGGTGTTATTGATTTAATAGAAGATAAAGCCTACATTTTTACTTCCGAAAGTGGCGAGGAATTCGAAACAGTTGATATTCCAGAAAATTATAAAGAAAAATTCAATTTATACAGGGAGAAAATGTTCGAAGCAGTTTCAGATGTTAATGAAGATGCCCTTGAACTCTATCTTGAAACTGGAACAATCCCTAAAGATGTTCTTAAAAAAGCAATAAGAAGAGCAACTATCGAAACAATTGCTTTTCCAATCGTTGTAGGTTCTTCATTTAGGAATAAAGGTATTCAGATGCTTCTTGACGGTATTTGTGAATATTTACCCTCACCGCTTGATAGAGAAGATACAATTGCGAAAACAAAAGATTCTAATGAAATTAAACTTTCGCCTGATCCAAATGGACCGCTTGCTGCACTTGTGTTTAAGGTTATGGCTGACCCCTACTCGGGTATCTTGAGTTTTATTAGAGTCTATTCTGGGACTATTAAAAAAGGTAGTTATGTATTAGATTCGACAACTGATGAAAAGCAGAGGGTTGCACGTTTATTAAGATTACATGCAAACAAAAGAGAAGATGTAGATTCGATATCTGCAGGTGATCTTGGAGCAGTTATTGGACTAAGAAATGCCTATACGGGCCATACAATTTCTGATGTAAATAATCCCATTATCCTTGAGGATATAAAATTCCCCGAGCCAGTTGTTTCTATTGCTGTAGAACCCAAAAGTAGCACTGATCAAGACAAGCTCTCTCAAGCACTGGCAAAGTTTGCAATTGAAGATCCTACTTTTAAGATTAAATACGATGAAGATACCTCAGAGACAATAATTTCTGGAATGGGTGAACTGCACCTTGAAATCATAATAGATAGGCTTTTAAGGGAGTATAAGGTTGAAGCAAGAGTAGGGAAGCCACAAGTTGCATATAAAGAAGCTATTTCTAATTCTGCAACAGCCGAAGGAAAGTATATTAGGCAAACAGGTGGTCATGGCCAATATGGGCATGTAGTTTTAAGGATTTCTCCAACTGATCTTGATAAAGGAATTGTTTTCGAGGATAAAACCAAAGGTGGAATTATACCTAAAGACTTTATTCCATCAATAGAAGAGGGTGTAAAACTTGCCGCAGAAAATGGACCGCTTTTAGGTTTTCCTGTTTACGGAGTTTATGTAGAATTAGTGGATGGCTCATATCATCCTGTAGATTCTTCGGAGCTTGCTTTTAAAATTGCCTCATCAAAGTCATTTAAGGAAGCAGTTGATAGAGCTTCTCCTTATTTACTTGAGCCTCTTATGAATGTTGAAATTATAGTTCCGATGACATTTTTAGGAGAAGTTATTAATAGTGTAAATTCAAGAAGAGGTAATGTTAATGGGATAATTGAAAGGGGAAATACTGTTGTTATTAAGGCAACTATTCCACTTGAGACAATGTTTGGATATACAACGATTTTAAGAACGATTACACAGGGAAGAGGTTCTTTCTCCATGGTTTTTGAAAGATACGAAAGAATTCCTTCTCAAATACAAACAGAAATTATTAAAAAAGCCAAAGGAGAAATTTAGGAGGTAAACATGGCAACTAAAGAAAAATTTGAAAGAGCAAAGCCGCATGTAAACATTGGTACCATTGGTCATATTGATCATGGTAAAACTACTCTTACTGCTGCTATTACCAAAGTTCTTGC
>JAINCR010000048.1 GCA_036574215.1 Caldisericaceae bacterium | reverse complement strand
AACACCTAATAAAATTGAGGCAATCATGGTAGATTTTTTAGGACTAACATCTGCAAAACTTCCTGCAAAGTACGAAAACAAAACCAATAGAAGTGGAACAGAAGTTATCAAAAATTCTGCTATTACTGGTTTAACGCCCATACCTTCCTCAACAAATTCCTTAAGAATGGGACCCCACATAAACCAGTTAAAACCAATAAGAAGAGTAATAACACCAAACAAAACAAATATCAATACATTCTTTTTGCCCATTTCATACCTCCTTATTAAATTTTCTTAATATTTCACTTTCACTATTGACAGACTACAACTTTTTTGTTATACTTCGCTCTAAGTAAGTACAGATATTCGCCACCGAATAACTGATACCTACCTCCTTTCTTATTCATGCCAGGGAAGGCACACCCCAAAGCCTTCCCATTTTTTATCTGTATTGGGACTTATAAAACTCATAATAAAGACCTTTCTTTTCCATTAACTCCTCATGACTGCCAAACTCCACTATGCGTCCTTTATTTATAACGTAGATTTTATCAACATTTCTAATAGTTGAAAGTCTATGAGCAATAACTATTGAGGTCCTATCTTCGATGAGAATTTTTGTGCCTTTTTCCAAAAGTTCCTCAGTACGCGTATCAACGCTCGAAGTTGCCTCATCAAGAATAAGGATCCTTGGGTTATGTATTAAAGCCCTAGCAAAAGAAATAAGTTGCCTTTCTCCCATTGAAATATTTTTGCCTTCTGTGGAAAGTTCATAATAAAACCCCAAAGGAAGCTTTTTTATGTAATCAAAAATACCAAGTATTTTACAAACTCTTTCCACTTCTTCAATTGAATAATCATCACCCAAGGTGATATTTTCGATTATGTTTCCTTTAAAAATGAATACGTTCTGTAGAACCATACCCAAGTATTTTCTATAATTGGTTTTGCAAACATTTTTAAGGCTAATACCATCAATGTTAATTTCGCCTTTGGTAGGCTCGTAAAAATTAAAAATCAAGTTTGCAATGGTTGTTTTACCTGCACCAGTAAAACCAACAAGTGCAATTTTTTCTCCTTGGTTAACTAACATGTTTATCCCCTTTAATACCTCATTCCCTTCATCGTATGAAAAATAAACATCTTCTAATGCTACACTGCCCTTAACATCGAATTTTATCCCTTCATCATAAAAATCTTCTTCAGGGTTGTCATTAAGAAAACCGTCTATTTTTACCATAGAAGCTATCGCGTTCTGCAAAATAGAAAACTTATCCGAAAGGTCTCCTAAAGGCCCATATAAGTAAGACAAATAAGTTGAAAATGCGATTATAGTCCCGATAGTCGAAGTTCCATTTATGGTAAATTTTCCACCAATAAAAATTAAAAGGAATATAGAGATATAAGAGGATATGTTAATAACCTGACGTAAGAAAACATTTATTACCTGCGATTTATAAAAATTATTTCTGAAGTCTTTTGAGAATATTCTAAACTTGTCAATCATTGATTGTTCTAAATTAAACAGTTGAACTACATTTAAACCTGTGAGAATCTCTTGCATATGTATATTCATTTTGGTTACAGAATCACGAACTCTTTCATATATTTTTTCGATAATATTACCCAAGTATAAAGACAAAAATAAGGCGATCGGCAAAGGAGAAAGAATAATTAAAGCAAGTTTAAAGTTAATATAAAAAATAAAAATAATAGCAAGCAATACAAAAAGTAAATCTGCAAGTAATGAAACAATACCTGCATTTAATAACTCATTCATATTCTCAATATCGTTGGTAATTCTTGTAATGATTTTTCCTGTGGGCTCTTTTGTAAATGATTGCAAACGAAACCGTGATACCCTACCAAACATATCAAGTCTTATATCCCTCATGATTTTTTGACCTGTGAGATTGCCGATATAAATTTGAAGGAGTTTAAAAACGATATTTGCAAAAACTAAACTAACAAAAATTATAAAAGATAACTTTATGTGACTAAAATCTTTTTTAGATATGAGTGTGTCAACAATTGATTTCAAATACAAAGGAATAATAGCGGAAGTAATTGAAGCAATGATGGTAGAGAGAAATGTGATTATAAGCATTATTTTATATTTTAAAAAGTATGGGACAAACCTTTTATAAGCAGTGTTTATCATACAGTTTCCTCTAAAAGCTGTCTTTGATAGATATGGTAAAGGTAGCCTTGTTTATCTAAAAGCTCTTTAAATGTTCCTTCCTCGATAACTTCTCCATCAAAAATAACAAAAATCTTTTTCGATATCATCAATGCACTCAGTCTTGAAGAAACAAGAATTACAGTTAAACCATACTTTTTAGCATATTCATCTAAATTCTTTATAATGTTGGACTCTGTTGTAAAATCAACACTTGAGAAGGCATCATCAATTATAAGGAAGGGCTTTTTAGAAAGTATGGCTCTTGCAATAGCAACTCTTTGCTTTTCACCACCTGATAGGGTAATACCTTGCTCCCCCACAACAGTTTTAAAATTATCTTTAAAAGACATAATACTATCGTAAAGAGAGGCAACTTTTGCAGCCTCGACTACTTCGTCAAATGTCGCATCATACTTTCCTACTCTTATATTATTTTCTATTGTATCAGAAAACAGAAATATTTCTTGCGGGATGTAAGCAAATAAATTTTTAATAGTTTTAAAGGAAACCTCATTGATATCAGTGTTATCAAAATATATGGTGTTAGAGGGAACATCTATTATCTTCAGTATAGCCTGAAGAAGTGTTGATTTTCCCGATCCAGGATTACCAGTTATTCCATATATGTGACCTTTTTCAAACTCGATATTTATATTCTTAAGAACTGAGACATTACTATCATAAGAATAATTCAAATTGGATATCTTTATACGATTAATATCGTTTTTTATCGAACCAGAAAACTCATTTTTTATACTCAAAACTTCCTCAATTCTTGAAAGGGATGCAGTTGCTCTCCTAAAAAGTGCAATAGAAAAGCCAACAGCCATCATTGGCCAACTGAGAGTTTCAATATACTGAAAGAATGCCGCAATTGTGCCAATATCAACCCTACCCTGAATGTAGAGTGATCCTCCATAAAAAATTAAGATTATAATTGAACAGTTAATAAGAAAATTAACCAGAGGATCAAAGAAGCCATCAATTTTAACAAGCCGGATATTTTCTTTAATGTATTCTTCGTTAATATTAGCAAATAAACTTTTGAAATAATTCTCCTTAACGAAGGCTTTGATTACTCTAATTCCTTCGACCAATTCTCTTACTCTAACACTCATATCGGCAAAGATTGTATTTATTTTTCTGTAAATACTATGTATTTTTGAACCAAGATTAAGAGCAATTGGAAAAAGTAAAAGCAACGGAAACGCAACAGCAATAGTAAGTCTTAAATTCATCTCAGCCATAAATATAAAAGTAGTAACACCTAAAATAAAGATATCAACAATTGCAAGAAACCCCATTATCAAAAACATTCTTAAAGCCGTAGTATCATTTGTCACTCTCGACATGAGGTCCCCAATTTCAAATCTTTCTAAATCTTTTTTTGAAAAAAAGACATAATTCTCAAAAATGCGGTTTTTAATTTGATTGTCAAATCTTAAAACAGCGTATCTAAGGAGCGCTTGGTATAAGAATCTCAAGAAGACTATTCCAAAAGCAATAAGAATAATGTAAATAGAATACTTTGTCAAACTTGATATATTTTTTTGCGAGATACTGTCGATTGCTGAACGGGTATATCGAGGAATAAACACCTGTCCAAAATCAACCACAGTAAGCAAAAAAGTAATAATAATATACCTAAAAAATTCTTCTCTAAAATATTCTTTAAGGATTTTCATTTTTTAATTTATTTTCAGCTGGGACTTTTCCATGCTCAAGTAATCGTATTGTTCCATAAACTAAGAAAGAAAAGAAGAAGTTATAAATAATTTGATTACGTAAAAACGGAAGTCCAGCTAAAAGACATGCAAAAAAACCTAAAAAACTTTTCGGATAAAAATCAAACATAAAAAATACAAGGGAATTTGAAACTAAGAAAAACGCCAAAGTGCCTAATAGCTCCATTGAAATTATGTTTAAAATTTTTTTACCTGAAACTGCATACTGAACTAAAATTACTACAAACCAAGATACAAAAACAATAATTTCCCACTTTATCATAAAAGGAACTTTAAATGAAAGTAAAACATCTGAAAAAATAACCAAAAGAGGAATAGCATAGAGAAATTTCTTTTTATCTTGCAAAAGAATGGTAAAAGCTATCAAACTTGAAAAAAATTCAACATTTGGTAATTTTAAAGGTAAAAATCTTGAAAAAATTGCAATTAATAAGAAAAATACAAAAAACACATTTTCGGTTCTATTCTTCATGTCTTACCTCACATAAACTTTAAAATCTTTAATATTGCATATATAAGTTTTATTTCTATTCTTTTAGACTTTTCAAATCTTTTAAATACTTCTTTATACGACAAATAGCCACTCTTCTCTTGTGCCCGAATTATAAACTCAAGAATATGTTCGTTAAGAATTACCTTCTTAATCATCGGTAAAAAAGGATAAAAGGCGTTGGATAAGGCAATACCATATCGAAATTCTTCAAAGATTGTAGAGTCAAGTAAATGTAAGTATTGGCTAAAATCTTTACTGCCCTTTTTTAAGTTATATAATATAACCTCCGAAAGAAGTTTAGCAGAAAAGATAGAATGGTAAATACCAGCAGCATTAAGCGGGTCTACAATTGAAGATGCTTCACCTACAAGAGCAACCCTTCCTTTTGCTATATTATAATCACCATCCCATAAGGAAATTGGATAAATCTTAATATCTGCGTAAGTTGGATCTATTAAGTTCGAAATACCTTTTTTGTAAAACTTTTTCATAGCGCCAGCACCTACTGAAATAAAATCTTTTTTAGTAAACTTCCATCCGTAGCCGAGAAAATTGTACCCAAGGTAGACGTTAAGAGCATCATCAGAGTTGTTCTCTTTTCTTAGTTCTTTTTCTTCTGCTATAACTATTTTTGTTTTCTTATTCAAATTAGCAAATAGTGCAACTTTACTTCCAATACCATCTGCACCAACTAGGAAAGCACCCGAATAAACATTTTTATTTGTTTTTACTATAACTTCATTTGCCTTTTCCTCAAAAGATATAAATTCTTCGTTATATCTTACGTCAATGTTATTCCGTAAATGTTCATCAAAGCTACTTCTCATCACACCAAAAGAAAAAGGTTTATCAAAAGTTACACTTTCCTCGATTATACCTCTGTAGGAGACCCTGAAAGTTTTATAAGGGACATATTCAAAATCTCTACTTACACTCTGAGGTAAAATGTCAAAAATACCCAATGGCAAGCCGCCAGCACAAACTTTGTCCCTGAAATGGTTGCCTTTTTCAATAACAACTGAATAAATACCTTTCTCTTTCAGGAAATGTGCAAGAGTTGCGCCACTTGGGCCACCACCAATTATTATTACATCATGTTTTTCCATAGGCTTTCTGGCGGAGAGGGTGGGATTTGAACCCACGAGAAGGGCTACCTTCTACCTGATTTCGAGTCAGGCGCTTTCAACCGCTCAGCCACCTCTCCAGAAGTTATTATATAAAACTTATCTATTATGCCAAACTTTTGGTATAATAGTGAAAAATGATTTACGATATACCCAAAGTTGGTGTTAAATTTGAAAGAACACTCTTTTGTAAAAACGATAGATTTAAAGTAGAGAAAATTGTTTCAAATAATTTAGTAAAGACAAACTTTCCTAAAAACGATATAAACTATGTGTATTTATATCTACCAAAATCTAACATTATAGACAAACCTGTTATACTACTGCATGGGTTGAAAAAGAGAAATCTCAACTATCTTAAATATTTCTCTTTTAAATTTTTAGAATTTGCGTTACCAACTTTAATGCCGATACTTTCTTACAAAAACCATAACACTTTTTTAGGAGCATTATTCTATAATAATGTATAGGAAACTTATTTTTTAAAAAAACTTATAATTTATTTACAGGCAAAAATG
>JAINCR010000047.1 GCA_036574215.1 Caldisericaceae bacterium | reverse complement strand
TTCCAGAAGGAGTCCAGATGGCAATGCCAGGTGATAACGTAGACATGACAGTTGAACTCATATACCCAGTTGCTCTTGAAGAAACCCAGAGATTTGCTATCCGTGAAGGTGGAAGAACAGTAGGTGCCGGAGTTATTACAAAGGTTATTGAATAGAGAGGGTGTGAGAGTTTATGAAAAAAGATAGACTAAGAATTAGATTAAAAGGTTTCGACAACAAAATACTCGACTTGTGGGCTGCTAAAATTGTAGAACTTGCCAAGTCAAGTGGTGCTACTGTTTCAGGACCAATCCCATTGCCAACAAAGAGGACATTTTTTAGCGTTCTTAGAGCACCTAACATTGATAAGGATTCACAAGAACAATTTGAGATTTGCGTTCATAAAAGATTGATTGAAATAATTGATGCAACTCCAGAAATCACACAGAAACTTGCCAATATGGATATTCCCCAGGGCGTTGAAGTTGAGATAAAAATCTAATGGAGGTTATTATGGCTAAAGGAATATTGGGTTTAAAAATAGGGATGACTTCTGTGTATGTTGAAGATACTTTAATTCCTGTTACTGTTATACAGGCTGGTCCTTGCACAGTTGTTGACAAAAAAACAAAAGATAAGAACGGTTACGATGCAATCGCCCTTGGTTTTGTCGAGTTAAAGCCAAATAAATTAAACAAACCATTAAGTGGTGTTTTTAGCAAAATGAATTTAAAACCTTTTAGATTTGTAAAAGAGATAAGGGACGCACAAGGTGAAGTAGGGGATTTGATTTCCGTTGATATTTTTAAAGATGAAAAATACGTTAAAGTGACTGGAACTTCAATTGGAAAAGGGTTCCAAGGTGTTGTTAAACGTTGGGGTTTTGGTGGATGGCCTCGCACCCACGGACACGAAGCTGAAAGACGTCCTGGTTCAATAGGACAGCGTGCTGTTCCAGGAAGGGTTTTTAAAGGGATGAAGATGGCAGGACATACTGGTGCTGAAACAGTAACAATAAGAAATCTTGAGATAGTTAAGATAATCCCTGAGAAAAATCTTCTCCTTGTTAAAGGCAGTGTCCCTGGACCTGATAAAGGCCTTCTTCTGATAAGGGCATAGGAGGATCGTTATGAAGGGAAATGTTATTGATGTTAAGAATAACTCTGTAGGGATGTTAGAATTGAGTGATGAATTTTTTGGAAGAGAAGTAAAGAAACATGTTATTTATGCTGCTGTAGAAAGGTATCTTGCAAATAGACGCAGAGGCACAGCAGATACAAAGGAAAGAGGCGATGTAAGTTATAGCACTAAAAAATTAAGGCCTCAGAAGGGTCTTGGTCGTTCAAGGCAAGGCGCAAGAACTTCCAACATCTGGAAAGGTGGCGCAGTTGCCTTTGGACCCCATCCGAGAGATTTTTCTAAGAAGATGAATAAAAAAGAGATAGAGAGTGCAATTTTCTCTGCTCTTTCATCTCGTTTTAATGATGGTGATGTTTATATTGTAAGCAGCGTTAATCTTCCCCCAAAAACAAAAGAGGGTTTTGAATTACTGAAGAAGATATCAGCAACTATAAATAAGGAACTCAAAGATGTTCTTTTTGTATACTCTGAAGAGAACGGAGAAGTAGAAAGAGCTTTAAGAAATATCTCTACTGTAAAGCCTCTAAACTATAGATTTCTTAATGCCTACGATTTAATGGTTTTTGATTCAATAATAATCTCAAAAGAGGCAGTTGAAGGGATTGAAGGGTGGTGGAAGTAATGGAAGCTTATGAAATTTTAATTAGACCTGTGATTACAGAGAAAACAACAAAACAGATGTCCCAAAGCAAATATACTTTTATTGTCCATGAAGACGCAAACGTTCAGATGATTAAAAAAGCAGTTGAAGAAGCGTTTAATGTCAAAGTAAAAGAAGTGAACATTGGAAAAGTATTTGGTAAGAAAAAGCGAAATAGATATAGCTTTACTCTCACTCCTACTTATAAGAAAGCAATTGTAACCTTATATCCAGGATACAAGATAGATACAATAATGAACGTATAGTGGAGGTATGATATGAGTTTAAAAGTTTATAAACCTGTTACTCCTGGCCTTCGCGGAAAAATGGTCGTGAGCCATAAAGAAACTATAACAAAAAAAGAGCCTGAAAAGTCTCTTACAGAGGGTTTACGGAAAGAAGGCGGCAGGAATAATACAGGAAAGATTACCGTAAGACACAGAGGTGGTGGTAATAAACATATCTTTAGAATTATAGATTTCAAAAGAGATAAAGATGGAATTCCCGCAAAAGTAGTGGCAATTGAATACGATCCAAACCGTTCTGCCTATATTGCATTACTCCATTATGCAGATGGTGAAAAAAGGTATATCATTGCTCCACTTGGATTAAAGGTTTCTGATACTGTAATGTCAGGAGAAAATGCCGAAATTAAAGTTGGCAATGCTTTACCATTAAAAAATATGCCTGTTGGAACGTTTATTCATAACATTGAACTTGTTCCAGGAAAAGGTGGTCAAATTGCCCGTTCTGCAGGTTCCCTTGCGCAGATTATTGCAAAAGAAGAGAAGTATGCTCAAATTAGAATGCCTTCCAATGAGATTAGAAGAATTAGTCTTGAGTGCAAGGCAACAATTGGGCAGGTAGGAAACCTCGACCATGAAAATGTTAACTTAGGAAAAGCAGGTTATAAAAGACATCTCGGTATTCGTCCTACCGTGAGAGGTTCTGCAATGAACCCTGTTGACCATCCTCATGGTGGTGGTGAAGGTAAAGCGCCTATTGGTCATCATGGACCACTCACACCTTGGGGTAAGCCAACCCTTGGATATAAAACAAGAAAGAAAAAGAATCCTTCAAACAAGTTCATAATTAAGAGGAGGAAATAATATGGGTAGAACTGGTAAGTGGGTAGACCCAAAATTACTTGAAAAAATTAGAAATTTGAATGAAAAAGGTGAAAAGAAAGTAATAAAAGTTTGGTGCAGAAGATCAACTATTACAGAAGAAATGGTTGGTCATACTATAGCGGTTCATAACGGTAAAACTCATATTCCTGTTTATATTGTAAAAGATATGGTTGGGCATAAACTCGGTGAATTTGCACCTACTCGTAATTTCCATGGTCATAGGGCACCAACTGCTCGTGTGATTACGAAGACATAAGGAGGTCGTTGAATGGAAGCTTATGCTATTGAAAAAAATCTAAGAGTTGCTTCAAGCAAGGCACGACTTGTTGCTAACCTTATAAAAGGAAAATCTATTGCCGAAGCAAGAGCAATGCTAAAAGCTCTTCCCAATAAGAGTGCTCGTTTAATAGAAAAAGCCCTTAACTCTGCTGTTGCAAATGGTGTGAATAATTTTAAGATGAGTGAAGATTCTATGTATGTTTCCGCCGTATTTGTTGATAAGGAAACACCCTTAAAAAGAGTGCTTCCGCGTGGTTTTGGTAGAGCAGATATTATTTGGAGACATATGAGTCAGATAAAGGTTGTAGTTAAGGAGAAAGAGGAGGCTTAAAGTGGGTCAGAAAACACATCCCTACGGTTTTAGAGTTGGTATTACAAAAGATTGGAGAAGTAAATGGTTTTCTTCTAAAAAAGATTACTCTCCATTTGCTCTTGAAGATTTTGCAATTAGAAAAGAATTTAAATCCCTTGGCTTCAATGTAGCAATTTCCAATGTTGAGATTATAAGGAAAGGTAATTCAGAGTTGAGAGTTGTTATACACACTGCACGTCCTGGTATGCTTCTTGGTAAAAAAGGCGCAGAAGTCAATAAATTGGAAGATATGGTGAAAAGCGTTATTTCTCATACTTACGACAATATTAAAGTGGATATAATGGAAGTTAAAAGACCGGAGATTGATGCAGAATTAGTTGCCCAAAATGTTGCGCAAAGAATTGAGCAAAAAACCCCTCACAAACGAGCAATTAAGCAGGCTATATCAAGAGCTATGAGATCGGGAGCTCAAGGGATAAAAATCCAAGTTTCTGGAAGACTTGGTGGTGCTGAAATTGCAAGGACTGAGTGGTTTAGGGAAGGTAGAGTGCCTTTGCAGACTTTAAAAGCAGATATTGATTACTCCGAAACCATTGCAAAAACTAAATTTGGTGTAATCGGGGTTAAAGTTTGGGTATATAAAGGTGAAGCAAAAGAGCCACTTTTCTTTGCTTCATAATCGGAGGTGTGAAAATGTTAATGCCAGAAAGAGTTAAATACAGAAAAATGCATAGAGGTAGAACAAAAGGTAAGTCAAAAGGTGCTACTTCTGTGCATTTTGGCGAATATGGAATTCAAACGCTTGAGCCAGGTTGGATTTCAGCTCGTCAAATTGAAGCTTGCAGATTAATATTAATATCCGCTGTTAGAAAAACAGGAAAACTATGGATAAGAATTTTCCCAGATAAATCAGTTACCAAGAAACCTGCTGAAACAAGAATGGGTGGTGGCAAAGGTGATGTTGATCATTGGGTTTCTGTTGTTAAGCCAGGTAGGGTTATGTTCGAGTTCTCTGGAGTTGATAAGGAAACTGCTTTAGAACTAACGAAACAAGTTGGGCATAAACTCCCGGTTAAGGTGAAGATGGTAACAGTAGAGGAGGAGTAAAATGAAAATTCAGCAGATTAGAGATATGACCGACCAAGAAATAGAAAATAGTTTAAAAACACTTAGAAAAGAACTTTTTAATTTGAGATTCCAATTGGCTACTCACCAACTCCACAATCCTGCAAGACTAAGATTGGTGAGAAAAGATATTGCACGTTTACTTACTGTTAAAAGAGAAAGAGAACTTGAGAGAGAAGAGGTGTAAAATGGGCAAGAAAGAACTTGTTGGCAAAGTCGTAAGTGTTTATATGAAAACCGTTGTTGTGCAAGTTGAAAGAGTTGGTGTTCATCCTCTTTATGGAAAGAGAATTAAGACTTTTACTAAATATTATTCTCACGACGAGGACAACAAAGTAAAAGTGGGCGATGTTGTAAAAATTAGACAAACGAGGCCACTTAGTAAACTTAAAAGATGGAGAGTTGTTGAGATTCTTAGTGGAGGTGAATAATGGTGAGGCAATACTCTAGGTTAGTTTGTGCAGATAATACTGGTGTAAAAGAAGTTTCTATTATCACTGTTCTTGATGTGGGGCATAGGCCAACTGGGACTGTTGGTGACAGGGTTGTTGCTACCGTTAAAAAAGCCGTTCCAAATAGCGCTATCCCAAAGGGTTCCATAGTTAAGGCTGTAATCGTTAGAACAAAATATCCTATTAAAAGAGAAGATGGAAGTATCATAAGATTTGATGATAATGCCTGCGTTATCCTTGATGCAGAAGGTAACCCTAAAGGGACGCGTGTTTTTGGACCAGTAGCAAGAGAAATTAGGAAAAAAGGTTATGTGAAGATTGCTTCTCTTGCTCCGGAAGTTCTATGAGGAGGCTTACATGAACAAGATTAAAAGTTTAAATATACGGAAAGGCGATTTTGTTGAAGTGATCTCTGGTAAAGATAAAGGAAAACAGGGTAAGGTTATCAGAACAATTCCAGAAGAAGGCAGAGTAATTGTTGAAGGCGTAAATATGCAGACTAATTTTCTGAAACCTACACAAGATATGCCGCAAGGTAAGATTACAAAGAGAGAAGGTCCTATTTATGCAAGTAAAGTTATGGTTATTTGTCCTCACTGTCATACTAAAACAAGAATTTCACATAAAATCCTCCAAGATGGGACTTCTGTTAGAGTTTGTAAAAATTGCCACGAAGTGATTGATAAAATTTAATGAGAGGAGTAGAGATGGGAAAGAAGATTTCATTTAAGATTGATAACAAACTCGAAAATTTACTTTCTGAAAAGTTACCTCAGTCTCCTTTGAAAGTAAAATATGAAACTGAGGTAAAAAAGAAAATGATGGAAAAATTTGGTTATAAAAATGTTATGCAGGTGCCTAAGATCTATGCAATTGCCATCAATAGAGGTATTGGTGAAGCAAATGAAAATCCTGCTGCACTTGAAAAGACAATACAAGAGTTTGTATTAATTGCAAGGCAAAAGCCTGCTATTTCAAGGGCAAAAAAATCTATCGCATCTTTTAGAGTTAGAGAAGGTGCTCCAATTGGAGTTAGAGTAACCCTTAGAGGAAATAGAATGTATACGTTCTTTGAGAAACTTATCAATAATGCTCTTCCAAGGATTAGAGATTTTAAGGGATTGTCACCTAACTCATTTGATGGAAGAGGTAACTATACTTTTGGTATAAAGGAACAGCTCATTTTCCCTGAAATTGAATACGATATGGTGGATAAGGTAAGGGGCTTTGATGTCACTATTATAACTACAGCAAAAACTGACGAAGAAGCAAAAGCTCTTTTAGAGTTTATGGGCTTTCCTTTTAGAAAGAATTAGAGGTGAGCTATGGCAAGAAAGGCAATGATTGAAAAATCGCAAAAAACACCTAAATTTAAGGTTAGACAGCACAATAGATGCAAGATATGTGGTAGAACCCGTGGATACTTTAGTAAATTTGGAATATGCAGACTCTGTTTAAGAAAGCTTGCTCTTAGAGGCGAACTTCCAGGTGTTAAAAAGGCAAGTTGGTAAGGAGGGGAAAAATGGTTAATGATTTAGTTTCCGATGTGCTTATAAGGATTAAAAATGCAAGTAACGCTAAACACCAGTTTGTTTTGGTTCCTTCTTCCAAAATTATCGTTGATGTCTTAAAAGTCATGAAAGATGAAGGTTTTATAAAAGATTTTGAACTTGTTTCTGTCGACGCAAAACCCTACGTAAAGATACATCTAAGATATGGACCTAATAAGGAGCCGTATATTCTAGGAGTAAAAAGAATAAGTAAACCTGGAAGAAGAATTTACGTTGGAAAAGATGATCTTCCAAAAGTGTTTGATGGATTTGGTATAGCAGTAATTTCCACACCAAGAGGTATTGTTAGCGATAGAGAAGCAAGAAAACTTGGTCAAGGTGGAGAAGTTTTATGTTTTGTGTGGTAGGAGGTAAGAGATGTCACGTATAGGCAAAAAACCGATTTTAATACCTTCTAACGTTAAGGTTAGCATTCTTGATAATAATACCGTTGAAGTAAAAGGTCCTAAGGGGGCTCTTGTAAAAAGTTTCCATCCTGAGATAAAGATTGAATTAATCGATAACTCTGTTGTTGTTTCAAGGAATTCTGATAAACCATTTTATAAGGCACTCCATGGCACTGTAAGGGCTTTATTAAATAACATGGTAGTTGGAGTAAGTAGTGGTTTTTCAAAAAGGCTGGTATTAAATGAAAAGACTTACAAGTGCACTGTCCAAGGGAATAAGGTTCAGTTCAATTTAGGTTATAGTCACCCTATTATTCTTGACATTCCTCAGGGTCTTTCTGTTAATGTTGATGGAAACATTATTACTGTTTCGGGTATTGACAAAGAACACATTGGGCAATTTGCTCAGAAAATAAGACATCTTAGAAAAGTTGATCCTTATAAAGTTAAAGGTATCATTTATGAAGGCGAAAAGATCAGGCGTAAAGCTGGAAAGACCGTTGCAACTGGAAAATAAGGAGATGGTGATATGATTAAGATAATTTCAAGAAATGAATCAAGAAAAATAAGGCACAAAAGAATTAGAAAAATACTTAAAGGCACAAGTGCTAAACCAAGGCTATCAATTTATATTAGCCTAAAACAGGTTTATGCACAGTTGATTGACGATGAAAATGGTAATACTCTTGTTTCTGTTTCTACAACTGAAAAGGGCCTCAAAGAAGATTTAAAAGGCAAAAATCTTACAGAGAAGGCAAAAGTTGTAGGTAAATTAACTGCTGAAAGAGCACTTGAAAAAGGAGTTAATACGGTGGTGTTTGATAGATCTGGTTATGGGTATCATGGAAGAGTGAAAGCTCTTGCAGAAGAAGCAAGAAAAGCTGGATTGCAATTCTAATGGGAGGGCGATGTGGCGACGAATAATAGACAATCTGAAGTAAAAGAATATGAAGAATCTCTTTTGCAAATTGATAGAGTTTCTAAGGTAGTTAAAGGTGGTAAAATCCTGCGTTTTAGGGTAGCGGTGGTTGTTGGTGACAAAAAAGGGCATGTTGGGGTTGGTGTAGGTAAAGCAAGAGAAATCCCTTCGGCAATACAGAAAGCTGTTAATGATGCTAAAAGAAACCTTATTACAGTTCCTATTAAAAACAACACAATCCCTCTAAGAATTACTATGAAAAAAGATACTGCACATGTTTTTCTTGCTCCAGCCGTTGAGGGAACTGGTCTTGTTGCAGGAAGAGTCGTAAGAATGATTGCTGAGAAAGCAGGCATTCAGGACTTACTTTCTAAGTCTATTGGCTCTTCCAATCCACTAAATGTTGCTAATGCAACCCTTGAGGCCTTTAAGCAAATGGAAAGAATTATTAGAATTAACGAGCTGAGAAGGACGAAGGAAGGAGGCAGTAATGAAACTAACTGATTTAAAGCCAAAAGAACATTCCAAAAAAGAGAAAACAAGAGTTGGTAGAGGAAATGGATCAGGTAAAGGCACCTATTCCACATACGGTTGTAAAGGACAGAAGTCTCGTTCTGGTGGTGTAAAAGCAAAGGGTTTTGAAGGTGGTCAAACCCCAATCTATAGAAGACTACCTAAGTTTAAAGGTTTTAAACCTCTTAGAAAAACAGAATTCATTGAAATTAATGTTAGTGCATTAGAGCGTATTGCAAATGGTAAAAATGAAATTAACCTTAATGAGATGTTTGGTGGCAACGTAAAAGTTTTAGGAGAAGGTGAGATTAACGTTCCTCTTGTTGTAAAAGCCTCTAAGTTCTCCAAACAGGCAAAGGAGAAGATTGAAAAGGCCAATGGGAAAGCAGAGGTAATTTAATATGTGGGAAACAATAAGAAGAGCTTTTAAGTTAAAAGAATTACGCCAAAGAATTTATTTCACTCTATTCTTATTTATCCTTTTTAGACTTGGGACCTATATCCCTGTAATCGGAATAGATAGAACCCAAATTGCGAGTATTATTTCACAGGGTGGTTTTCTTGCTTTAATGGACTTATTTTCTGGTGGTGGTTATACAAACTTTTCAATATTTGCCTTATCGGTGTTTCCTTATATTAACGCATCAATTATTCTCCAGTTACTCACTTATGTAATACCATCTCTTGAAGCACTTGTAAAAGAGGGTGGCGAAGAAGGACAGAGAAAAATTGCTCAATATACCCGATATCTTACAGTTCTCCTTGCCGCACTTCAAGCATTTTCAGTTATCGTGATTTTTAGAAATTACCTTGTTAATCAGAGTATACTTCTAAAAATCGTTATTATGGCAAGCTTGATAGCAGGGTCCTATCTTGTTCTCTGGCTTGGTGAAATAATGACAGAAAGAGGTATTGGAAACGGTGTTTCACTCATTATCTTTGCAGGTATCATTAGTAGAATCCCCGTAAGCTTTGCAGAAATTGTTCAGAAACTTTCCGTTCAGGCAGTAAGCATTGCTTCAGTTATTGGAGAGTTTCTGGCATTTTTTGTGCTTCTTGTTCTTGTTATTTTTGCTTACCAATCCGAAAGAAGGATTCCTGTGCAGTATGCAAAAAGGATAGTTGGAAGAAAAGTGTACGGTGGACAAACTACCTATATTCCATTAAGACTTATCCAAGCTGGTGTTTTACCAATAATTTTTGCGGTGTCTTTTATGGCATTTCCAGCAACTGTCGGTCAGTTCTTTCCTAATTCTTGGTTTAACACACGGATTGCTCAACCCATTTTTGGGAATCCTACAGGTATTTGGTACAACATAATATACTTTTTCTTGATAGTTGGTTTCACTTTCTTCTATACAGAAATGACGTATGATCCCATTAAACTCTCTGATGATCTTAAAAAATATGGAGGATTTATTCCTGGAATAAGACCTGGAGAATCCACCGCTCAGTATATAGGTTCCATTTTGAGGAAAATTACTTTGCCAACTTCTATTTTCTTGGGATTAGTTGCTATAATTCCCAATCTTGTTTTTAGAAAAATGACTATAACTTCGTTTGTCTTTGGAGGAACTTCTCTTCTTATTATCATTGGAGTTGCTCTTGAAACAATGAGAGAAGTTGAAGCATATCTTTTAATGAGACAGTACGAGGGATTTTTGAAATGAAGAAACGCCTTGTTTTTCTTGGGCCTCCAGGGTCTGGAAAAGATACGCAAGGTAAAATGATTTCGGAAGAACTTAATATACCGCATATTTCATCTGGTGATATGATAAGAAAAGAAATTTACGACGGCACGCCGTTTGGTATGAGGTTTAAAGAACTGACTGAGAGTGGTGCTCTTGTTCCTGATAGTTTTATGAACGAGTTCTTTAAACACAAACTTGATGATTTTGTTTTGGCGAACGGATTTATCTTGAATGGCTTTCCAAGAACTGTTCCTCAAGCAGAGTTTTTAAATGAATATCTTAAAAAAGTTAGCGCCACTATTGACATTGTTATTTTCTTTAATGTGTCAACAGATATCCTTATTAAAAGGCTTTCTGGAAGAAGAATTTGCCCAAAATGTCATGCGGTTTACAATGTGTATTTTTCTCCTCCAAAAGTAGATGGTGTTTGTGATAAGTGTAAAGAGAAACTTATAATAAGAAAAGACGACGAAGAAGAAGCTGTAAAAAAACGTATTGAAGTCTACTTTAATGAAACACTTCCTCTTGTTGATTTTTATACTAATTTGGGTTTACTTAAAAATCTAGATGCTTCATTGCCAGTGTTCGATGTTAAAGAGAGGTTGTTGGGGGAGTTAAATGATTGTAATTAAAACAGAAGAAGAAATTGAAAAAATTAGAAAATCTGGTAAAATACTAAGATTGGTGCTTGATATGGTTAGAGAAAATATAAAACCGGGTGTTAAAACTATTGAACTTGATTTGAAGGCAGAAGAGTTAATAAACAGAAGTGGTGGAATACCTGCATTTAAAGGTTATAGAGGTTTCCCTAATGCTTTGTGTATTTCTATTAATGACGAAGTGATACATGGAATCCCTTCCGATAGAGTGATTCAAGATGGTGATATTGTGAAGATTGATGGCGGAGTAATACTTGATGGTTATTACTCTGATGCTGCGATAACTGTTATTGCAGGTTCACCAAAAAATAAAAGAGATGTAGACCTTGTTGATGCTGTTGAGAAAGCCTTTTATGAAGGAGTTTCCGTAATTAAGCCTGGTGCAAGAATTGGTGATATAGGTTATAGAATTCAAACTTTTGTTAAGAGCAGAGGTTTTTCTGTTCTGCGTGATTATACAGGACATGGAGTTGGGAAAAGACTTCACGAAGATCCCCCAATTCCTAATTTTGGGAGTGTTAATACAGGCTTTCCACTTAAACCTGGAATGACTTTGGCAATAGAGCCTATGATAACTGCTGGTGATTATAGAGTTTACACTGATAAAAATGGTTGGACGGTAAAAACTGTTGATGGCTCAAATAGTGCTCATTATGAACATACAATTGCTGTTCTTGATGGTAGCGTAGAGATTCTTACGGAGTAGAGAGGTGTCCGATGCATAACGATCAAGTAATTGAAGCTGAGGGCGTTGTTGTAGAAACTCTTCCAGGAACCATGTTTAAAGTAAAGCTTGAAAATGGTAAAATTGTGCTTGCCCACATAAGTGGGAAAATGAGATTAAATTTTATTAAAATTTTACCTGGAGATAGGGTAAAATTGGAGTTTAGTCCTTACGATCTTACTAAGGCAAGGATAGTTTATAGACTTTAGAAAGGAGATTGTATATGAAAGTAAGAACTTCGGTTAAAAAGTTGTGTCCAAAATGCAAAATAGTAAGGAGAAGGGGTAAACTTACGGTAATATGCGAAAACCCCAAACATAAACAAAGACAAAAGTAGGAGGTGAAATTTGGCACGTATAGCTGGTGTAGATTTACCAAGAGAGAAAAGAATTGATATAGCACTTACCTATATTTATGGAATTGGTAAGAAGAATTGCTATGATGTTTTGAAGGAAGCTAATGTTCCTTTAAAAAAGGTGAAGGACCTTACGCCTGAGGAAATAAAAGCGATTGAAGATGTAATAAGAGAAAAGTATGTTGTTGAAGGCGATTTGAGAAAAATTGTGGCAGCAAACATTAAAAAACTTATCGAGATTAACTGTTATAGAGGCATTAGACATAAACGATCTCTTCCTGTTAGAGGACAAAGGACGAGAACCAATTCAAGGACAAGGAAAGGTCCTAAGAAGACAGTTGGTTCAGTAAGGAAGAGTGCGTAAGGAGGTAAAATGAAAAAAAAGCAAGCAAAAACAAAGAAAAAGGTCCAAAAGTTAACTGGGAATGCTAAGGTGTATATTAATTCAACTTTTAACAATACCATTGTTACAGTGACAGATGAGGAAGGTAATGTTGTGTGTTGGTCATCTTCTGGAGCTAATGGGTTTAAAGGCACTAAGAAGGGAACTCCATTTGCAGCCCAAGTTGCAGCACAAAAGGCAAGTGAAGAAGCAATTACACTTGGGGCAAAAAAGGTTTCTGTCCTTGTAAAAGGTGGTGGCCCTGGTAGAGAAGTTGCAATTAGAGCATTGCAGTCATCGGGTCTTCAAATTGAAGAAATTAAAGATATTACTCCGATTCCACATAATGGATGCAGACCAAGAAAGTTAAGAAGGGTATAGGGAGGATAAAATGGCAGTATATCATGAACCTCTTTGTAGGATTTGTAGGGCACAGCAAAAGAAACTTTTTCTCAAGGGAGACAAGTGTTTCACAAAATCTTGTCCTTTAGAAAAAGGGAGAGGTATACCAGGTCAAAAGCAGATAGTTTTGCACATGAATAAACCAACTGATTATAAAATGCATTTAAATGAAAAGCAGAAAGTAAAAGCAATGTATGGCGTTTTAGAAAGGCAATTTAGAAGGTATTTTGATATTGCTATAAGACAGAAAGAGATACCAACTGGTGATAAACTTCTTGAATTACTAGAGAGAAGATTAGATAATGTTGTTTACAGGATGGGCTTTGCACCAAACAGAATAACTGCTCGTCAATTAGTTTCTCATGGGCACATACTTGTGAATAAGAAAAAGGTTAATATCCCATCTTTGATTCTTAAAAAGGGGGACATTGTTGAGGTGAAAGAGTCATCTCGTAAGATGCCTATCATCCAACAGAGTCTTGAGGAAAGAAGCTCTTTTCCAAACTGGCTTGAGATAAACAAAGATGGATTTGTTGGAAGCATCAAAGAAATTCCACATATACCTGACCTTGCGCTAGATATTAATCCAACATTAATTGTAGAGTTATATTCTAAATAACGGGAAGGAAGATTATGTGGCATTTAGAAGATATTAAGTTTGAAACTTTAAAAGAAGTTGACAATTACGGAGAGTATAAATTTAGTCCGTTGGAAAAAGGCTTTGGACTGACTCTTGGCACAGCGATTAGAAGGATCCTTTTAAGCTCAATCACTGGTGCTGCTCCTGTTGCTTTGTATATAGATGGAGTAGTTCATGAGTTTGCAACGATTGAAGGTGTTGTGGAAGATGTAGAAGAAATTATTTTAAATGTTAAGAGATTAGTTTTGTCTCTTACTGCAATTGATAAAACAGTTTTAAGATTCGAAAAAGTTGGTGCAGGCGAATTAAAAGCAGGAGATTTAATCCATACAAGTGAAGTTACAATACATAATCCAGACTTACATATTGCAACAATTTCTTCTTCAAGAGGTAGACTGAGCGGTGAGATTTACATAAGAAAAGGCAAAGGATACTTACTTGAAGAAGAATTAGAAAAAATTGAAGATCTTCCACAAACAGTTATTGCAATTGACGCAAATTTTTCTCCTGTTGAAAAAGTAACTTTCAAAGTCGAACCTACACGATTTGAAGAATCTGTTGATTTTGATTCCCTTGTCTTTGGAATCCAAACAAAGGGAAATAAAACTCCCAAACAATGTTTGTTTGAGGCAATTGAAGTTCTAATTGATTATTCTAAAACTTTCATTGGTCTAATTAATGGGAAAACTGCCGATGGTATTCCCGAAGAGATTAAAAATATGAAAATTGAGAATTTAAACTTACCTGAGAGAGCATTTAACGTGTTAAGTAAAAATGATATAGATACTGTTGGAAAACTTTTATCTTATTCTGCTTCTGACCTTTTGAATTTAGATAAGTTTGGTCAAGCCTCCCTTAAAGGCGTTGTGGAAGCATTGAATAAGTTGGGTTTAAAACTTAAGGGGTAAGGAGGTACCTATGAACCACGGTATTGCGCTGAGGAAATTGGGTTTATATCCAAGTTTTAGAAAGAGTGTATTAAGAAACCTTTCAACTGCACTTATACTTCATGGGCGTATTGAAACTACAGAAGCAAGAGCAAAAGAAGTAAGAAGGATGGTTGATAAATTAATCACAAAGGCAAAAGTAGATAACCTCGAATCAAGAAGATACGCTCATTCTGTCCTTTTTGATAAGAACGCAGTAAATAAGTTATTTGAAATTTCAAAGGAACAAAAGGATAGGCAAGGTGGATATACACGAATTTTAAAACTTGCAAAGTATAGAAAAGGAGACGGAACCCCCCTCGTCCTGATTGAACTTGTTAAATAATATTTATGTTAGATTTTGTTGGTGTATACTTCGCCTATATTGAGGGGCAATGGGTTTTAGATAATATTAACTTTTCCCTCAATAAAGGCGAACTTGTTTCAATAATAGGTTCGAACGGTTCAGGGAAATCTACAATAGCCCGTCTTGCAAACGGGCTTTTATTACCTAATAAGGGTGATGTTTTACTAGATGGCATAAGCCTCAAGGATCAAAACCTTAATAAGTTAGCAAAGTTTAAGGTTGGTGTGGTATTCCAAAATCCTGATAACCAGTTTGTTGGTATTACTGTGGAAGATGATATTGCATTTGGATTAGAGAATTTAGGGTTGGATAAAGAAGAAATAAGGCATAGAATTGTTAAAACTTCCGATAAACTTGGTATTAGAAGCTTTTTGAGTTTTCCTCCGAGTCTTCTTTCGGGGGGAGAAAAACAAAAAGTTGCAATTGCTTCTATCTTAGTGATTGATCCTGAATACATAGTTTTTGACGAAATTACTTCTCTTCTTGATCCGTATAATAGAAAAGTAATCCTTAAGTTAGTTCATGAAATTCGAAAAGAAAAAGGCGTAATTTACATTACACATCATCCAGAGGAGACAATTAGTTCGGATAGGATAATTGTTTTAGATAATGGGCGTATTGTAAAAAGTGGAACTCCACTTGAAGTATTTAGGTCAATAGATGAACTAAAAGCAAGAGGAATATGTAATTTAAAAGAAGCCGAACTCTGCAATAAACTTTTGGAAAATGGCCTTGTAAAAGATTTTTCTCTTGATGTAGATTCGATGGTTTTTGAATTATGCTCCAACTAAAATCGGTATTTATTACATACGATCCACATACACGTTTTAAAAAAGAAGCCTTGGTAGATGTAAATCTGAGAATTGATTTAGGGGAAAAGGTAGCCATCGTAGGGCGTATTGGTTCTGGTAAATCTACTCTTATAGAAGTTTTGGCTGGTCTAATAAAACCATCAAAAGGCGAAGTTATAATTGATTCTCTTAATATTACAACTGATAAAATCCTAAGAAGAGAAATTGTAAAGAGGATAAGTGTGGTCTTTCAGTATCCTGAAGAGCAGTTTTTTGCAGAAACTGTCTTTGAAGAAATTGCTTTTGGTCCAAGAAACCTTGGGCTTTCCGATTACGAAGTTAAGGAACGTGTAGAAAAAGCCTTATTAGATGTTGGTCTTAATAGTTCGTATTTAGACAAATCTCCTTTTGGATTGTCAGGTGGAGAAAAAAGAAAGATTGCGATTGCAAGCATTGTAGCAATTAACCCAACTTATCTTATTTTAGATGAGCCAACATCGAATCTTGATTATGCAGGTAAACAGAGTATTCTTTATTACATTAAAGAGAAAATCTCTGCTCACAAAACAGTAATTTTTGTTACTCACGATATGGATGAGGTGCTTGGCATAGCAGATAGAGTTGTTGCTCTAAAAGAAGGTAGAGTATTATTTGATGGCAACGTAAATACTTTTTTTGAAGACGACAAGCTTATACAGGAAATTGGTTTAGATACACCTTTTACCTTCTCTTTCTCAAAAAAGTTAAGGAGTTGTTTCCCTGGCTTTCCCAACTGTTCTACGATTGATGGTATAGTAGACCAATTAAGGCAGAAGAAGTATGTCTAAATTTTATTTTGGACAATTTCAGTATACTCAGTCGTTTTTTCACAAACTTAATTCAACAGTAAAAATATTACTTGTTTTTTACTTTATAATCATCATTTTTTTCTTTAAAACCATCCAAGCGTATTTATTGTTTTTTTTGTTTTGCTTAGTGTTAACAATGTTTACTAAAATAAATTTTAGATCCATCTTGTTATCGTTTAAGCCGATCCTTTTTCTATTATTTTTCACAATCTTTTTCCAACTCCTTTTTACACAGGGAACCCCACTTATCCATTTAGGTAAAATAGTAATAACAAAAGAAGGATTGGATCTTTCTATTTTTATTGCTTTAAGACTTGTTATCCTTACATTTTTAACTTTTCTACTTACCTCTACAACTACGACTGTTGATCTTGCAACTGGTTTTAAAAATATTGCACAACCCTTGAAAATTTTGAAGTTTCCAGTTGATGAATTATCTTTAATGATTTCTATTTCTCTTCAGTTTGTGCCGATACTGTTTGATGAGGCAGATAGGATAATGAAAGCGCAAATGGCTCGAGGTGCAGATTTTGAGTCAGGAAATATTTTTGTAAGGGCAAAAAGTTTTTTACCAGTTATCATACCTCTTGTGCTTAACGCCTTTAACAGAGCAGATGAATTGGCTATAGCAATGGAGGCAAGAGGCTTTGTAATTGGTGCAAAGAGGACGAGTATTAGAGAAAATAAACTTGGTAGAAATGAATTTTTAGCGATAGGAATTTCGATTATTATAACTTTGCTTCTTTTTATTTTAGAGGTGAGAATCAATGCATAATTATTTGATAAAGATTCAGTTTGTGGGAAGATTTTTTGCTGGTTTTCAAAAACAGTCAAACCATCCTAAAAGCGAAAAAACGGTTCAAGGGGAGATTGAAAAGGCGTTAGAGAAAGTTTTGCAGAACGAAGTGGTAACATACGGAGCTGCAAGAACAGATGCAGGAGTAAATGCATTAAACCATTATTTGAATTTTTATTTTCAGGACTCTCTTGATACCATTTGGCTTTCAAGAAAATTAAATAGTATTTTATTTGATGAAGGTATTTTTGTTAAAGGAATAAAAGAAGTGCCTCTTACTTTTCATGCAAGAAAAAGTGCTTTGTCTAAAATCTATGCGTATATACTCTCTTCGGATCTTGAATCTTCACTTTTTCTTTTACCTTATGTATATATTTATAGAGAACCGCTGGATTTTGATCTTCTAAGACTTGCAATGGATGGACTAAAAGGGAAACACGATTTTTCACTTTTTGCAAATCTTGATCGTTCTCAACCCGAAAGAAATAACATTTGTGAAATGTTTGATGTAAATTACATCCAGAAGGGAAATTTTCTTATTTTCTATTTATATGGAGATAGATTTTTATACCGCATGGTAAGAAGGATTGTTTATTATCTTTTGAAAGGAGCGCAGGGTTATATAGATAAGGAAATATTAAAAAACCCATTTGCTTCCGAGCATGTTCCTTTTACAAGGCAAGTTCTTCCCCCAGAGCCACTTTTTCTTGTTAATGTAATTTATTGATGTTAGTAAATTCTCTAAACCATCACTCATATCTTCTCATATGAAGTAGAAGTTTCTACTGTAGAACTCTTCTTTTAACAGTTTTATGGAAATTCTCTTTTAACATTTAAGAATTTGGAGATACCCTTATGGTGAGAACTTCAAATGGCTTCTTCTCTTTAAAAAATACTCAATGAGGAGATTGAAATGCTGTATTCCTTATATCTCTTTAACCATTTGAAAAGTTTTCTTTAGAACACCAAACATTTCTTATTTTCTAACTTGCCCCAATAGAAAGGATTGTACATTATTCCACCTTGATAACTAATGTTGCCCCATCTACCATTACAGCTTATTCTTGCATATGTTTTACTTAGTACTGTCCCTGAGATAGATTTTTCGGTAATTTTAAAATAATACTGTCCATTAGGGACAGTGAATGAACCGTAAGGAGTTGTTGATTTTCCATTCCACGAAACTGAGAAGGGTCCTGATGAAGTTATGCTTACATTGTTCCATAATAATTCAATCACGTTTCTTTTATCCATGTCAACTATTTCAACTGTAACAAGTTTTGGTGGAGAGGAAATACTAAACTTCATAGTAGAAGTTGAACCTGATTCTTGGTTAAGAACACTTGGTGTTGGTTATTGAGTTGTTGTTATACTTCCCGAAGCAATTTGAAATGGGAAGAATTGAAAAAGCAACAAAGATATTACAAGAACTAACATGTTAATGATTTTTCTTATGGTAGCACCCATTCAGGAAGGTCTCTAATTTTTGTTCCATTTTGGTCAATAATAGTCCAATAACCTTTAAAGGTTACTTCAGGGTCTGTTTGATTAAAATATGCAATAAGTCCATTTGAAATAAATTTTACAGAAGTGTCAGGGTTTATATTTGAAGCTAAAAGTTTTTTACTTACAGGGTTGCCTTTTTGAAACTCAACAAGATATAAATCCATAACATGCTTTTCTGCACCATTTATTGTTTCTACCTTTGTTTTTGTAGAAAGAAGCTTATTATCACTAAATGTTATAGGATAAAGTCCTGAGAATTCTCCCACATCAACAGGAGCATTTTCTTCGTATAGTTTCCAAAGAATCCTCTCTTTTCCATCCTTTGAGACTGCAATTATTCGTGCTTCGTTATCTAAAGATGAACCATCTTGAAAAACCTTAGAAGATTGTGAATAGTGAGCAATCACTTCGCCTGTGTCAAGAACACCAAGAGCAGTATAAGATACGCCTGTCATTAAATACTCTTGTCAATCTACATCAACGAATTTATCATACTTATCTAACAAGTAGCTTCCTCTTACAAGTAAAACTTTTTTAGAAGCAGTGTCATACATGTATAAGTCTGAATCATCATTTAAAAAAACAGTGCCCCAACCTTTAGGATAAGCAGAAAAGAAAATTTGAGAGTCATCTAAAGACCAAGCAAGAACAGGATTGCTTATGTAATCAGTTGATGGAACAAGTAGAAGGTCTTTGAATACTACTTCAAAACTTTTTGTATCCAAATCCAAAACTCCAAGGTGCAAATCCTTTGTAAGGATTGCAATGTATTTACCGCTATGTGAAGGGAAAGCCTTGATTACTATTGGTTCTTTTATAAGCGCTTCTGTTTGAGAAGTTGTAGGGTCAATAAGAATTAGAGTCCTTCCTGTTGAAAAAGACGTTTGCTCCATTCCAAGGAAAGTTATGTAATCTCCTTTTAAGGCTAATATTTTACCGTTTATTTCTCCTACTATGATATTTGCTTCACCTAATGGCTTCTTTGAAAGAGGGTTATCTGATGTTAAGCCAATAGTGAAAATCTCATTAGCTTTCACAACAGGGATCTTTATTGAATTTACCGAAGTGCTTTCCTTTTGAAATTTTGCACATCCAAATACAAAAGTAAAGACAGAAAGAATAATGATCAAAATAAGTAATTTCTTTTTTCATAATGCCTCCTTTAATTTTTAAAAACAATAGTAGAAAACAGTAGATATTTGTGTTAATTTTTGTCTATAAATACTCTCATATTGCACCAACTCCTTTCTTTAGTTTTTTTATTCCCTTTCATTATATCTTACTCTCTTATGTCAATCCTTTTTAAACGTGTTTCCTCACGTAATTTTCTTTACTCTTTTGTAACCTGCGTTCCCTTTTGGCAGGTTTATCTTTTGTAAACTTTGTTCCTTTTCAAAAGGTTCTACGAAATATTATTTGGTTGCCTCATTTAAATTCTATACGAAACTATTTTTAGTTAAAAGAAAATCTTTAGATGATTTTTCATCGACTTTCTCTCTTTCTTTCTCTTTCTTTCATCTTTTTATCATATGCCTTAAAGAGTTCTTGAGTAAGTTTGTCTATTAGCCTCTTGAGTGCAAATGGATTCAGTTTCTTATGTTCTTCTAAGTTTCTCCTTTATTTCTTCCGATATTGCATTTGATTCAATAATTCTTCGATAAGGTGTCTCTTACTTATCATACTTCTTTGTTACCTTACTTCCTATCCTTGTCTTTTCTAAGAGTTTCACTGAAGGTTGAAAGAAATTTGTATAGAGCCTTAATA
>JAINCR010000046.1 GCA_036574215.1 Caldisericaceae bacterium | reverse complement strand
TTCTGGTAAACTGTATGATGGAAGAGTAATACTACTGAAATCTTCAACATCAGAAGATTTGGATAGTATAGAATGAACTGTTATGAACACTCCAACAGAAAAAATAATAGTTAAGATAGATAAAAATAAGACTATTCTTTTTTTCATTTTATATACCTCCTATTGCAATTATTCATTAACATTATAATATACAGCACTATCTTTGTTAGAATTTGTGAAGTAGAAATGATAATAACTATTACTTGTATATATAGTAGGATTTGCATTTTTAAAGCTATACCATCCTTCGTTCTATTTGAAGGGATGGTGTTTTTAAAGTTTTTTCCTTAAACATACGGCATTTGAAAAAGTTAAGCATGACAGAACTAAACTACTAGATTTATGAAAGACAACTTAAGCAAAAATTTCTTAGGAAGAAGATAAGATATTTTCCTCCTATTTTGTCTTTGCACCTTCAAAATCTTAGCTGTTTATGTGCCTATGAACTGATCCTTTTACCTTCACACCGTTATATATTTACTCTGGCTTTACAATGAGAAAAGTTTGATATCCCTTTAGTATGTCTTCTTTGCCAGGATAATCAAATGGTGGAGGAGGGTTAAATAAGGCATAAGGTGATTTATACATAAGAAATCTTCCTTCCATATCTATGTATTCTCCTAAGGAATCGTAATCGTAGTAAACTCTTTTCTCTTTATATGAATAGAAGGTTACACATTCTTCAGAGGTTCTTTCTTCACGATAGCTATATTGGATTCCTTTATTGCATAATGAGATCTCAGGTGGTGCAGAGGGGATATCTGAAGATGTCTCAGGCGGAAGGGAATGGGCTTCTGAATAGCAAATTTTTTCCAAACAGCTTATTTTATTTTCTTTTATATCCCATATCCATATGTCGTGACAAAGGCCATTCTTCACATAAGGCACAAGGGATAATTTACCATCAGATGAAGTTGAAACTAAGCGAAAAGGAGATCTTTCAATGACAGTTTCTTCTTCAAAGGTAGTTAAGTTTACTTTTATAATATCAGAGAGTATATACTCGTTTAAAATGTTTTTACTATTATCAAGATAAAATCTTTCTCCATATAAATAACCATTAATTGAGTATAGGGAGGGAGGATCCCACCAACTACGAAGATACTGCCTTTTATAACTATTACTTTCAAACTCTTTTGCAATTTTTCTTTTTTCTAAGTCATAAAAGATGATTTTATTTTTGAGTTGTCCCTCTTTATCATCGCCTGTGATATCTATAATTAGAATATTCTCTTCTTCAATTATATTGTAGTGTGGAATTTCAATAGGTTCGAAGTCTTTTTCAGCATCGTTGTGAGAATAGATCTCAAATATTGTATCATTAGTTATATCATATCCCCAGATTGTCCACTCTTGAGTAAATTCAAAAGAAGCACTACTCCATATTACAAATTTATCTGAAAGTTCTGCAAGTTGATTTTGAGGTAAGACGCCTTGCTCTTCTTCTTTATCAAGTGTCTTTATTAACTCAAAATCTGAATTTGTAATTGTTTTAGGAAGTGGAGCATTCAAATTCTTTCTCTTGTAAAGTTTATAGATAGGTTTTTTTGCTTTAGGGTGGGAAGGAGGGGCCTTAAAATTCCTATCAACAGTGCTTTCTAAGATGAAATCTCCTTTGAATTCTACAATACTAGTCTCTAAAAAGTCTGTAGGATTGGTAGGTTTTCCTACATACCATCTTAGTTCTCCATCAATCCAATTTTCAGGAATAGTTCTCTTATGAACAGGATAAGGTTTATCTGGAGGTGAAGCAGGTTTTACTTCAATAGGATCGTATGAAATCTTTATATCCTTTTTGCTAAAGATAGAAGAGAAATCTTTCACATATTGTGGTAGGTTATTTCTTTGAAGAACAGGATGACTTGTGCTACATGAGGTAAAAAGCAATATGGAAATAGCAAATAATATAGCTAAGGCGTAAAAAGCTTTGTTTATTTTTTTCATTACTACCTCACTAGATAATATATCCAGCGTTCCCGTTTATGCAAGTTGCCATATTTCTTGCATCAACTTCATGGTATCCAAGACAGTTTCCCCATCCGTAGTCATGATTCCAACTGTCGGCATAAAGTATTGTATGTTTTCCATCGGAGTATAGACGATAGCCATATCCTGTCACATAGTGTCCTAAAGAAACTCCTGCTTGTCCAGTCTGAGGGTCTCTATATCCAACTAACCCATACGCTTCTCCCCAAACATCTTTACCTGCTTGTAGCCAAGTATCAGTATGAAAAGCTAAAGCTTGATCATAGTTAGTAACATCCGATTTTACATAAGAATAAAGAGCATTTGCAGCATCTGTTTCATTAGATGGAAGTTTTGTGTAAACCCAATATGAAGCTTTATTTGGGTTTTTGAGCTCATTTAAAGCGTTTTTTAATCTGTAAACATAAGTTCCATTTGTTAAGTTAGTTCCCATATAATCGGCAAAATATGATTGAGTATAACAATTACTTGATCCTATCATTCCCCAGTCATAATTTAGGATTATTTGAGCAGTAGCAGGGCCGCAATAATAAGTCTTTTCTTGTTCTCGATAAAAAATTGACAACTCTCAAGATTCTTTTATTGAAGTTCCCATTAATGATAAATCGTTATTTGACAGAGGCATATCAAAATTCTTTGCATCTATTCTTGGTTGCTTTGAAAGCCATTCCCTAAACCTCTGTAATTTTTCTTCTTCCAATTTTTTCTCTTCAGCTGTTAATGGAGGGAAGGGTTGATGTCCTTTTTGAAAGTTAGGATTATCTAAACCTTCATTTTCTCCATCCGATTTGATTATTCCAGCCGGGAGTAAAACACTCACCACAAAAATAGCAATAATTAAACTGAAACTTAAAGCTTTTTTCATCTTTACCTTCTTCATTTTAGAATTTTTTTCAAATTACTTTATTTACATGATATTTTTTCTCTTTTCTCACCTCCCATCTACCTTCCTTTTTGCTCCAATATTACATCATTTCTTTTCTTTACAGTTTTTATTCCTTTTCTACTATATTTTATACTCTCTCTTGTCAACGCTTTTTAGAGGGAATTTTTTCAGTTTTTCTAAAAAATATATTTTGCTCTATTTTAAAAAGTGTTTAATCAAATTTGAATTTGGAAGTATCAAGAGAGTAAAGTTATTATTTTTATGAAGGAGATTTAAGAAGACTTTCACCCCTCGAATAAAGGATGAGATTCTTTATCGCTTGCTACGTTCACTTGTTAGAATGACAGCGCACTCAGTCATCCTGAGGAGCGATAGAGACGAAGGATCTCGTTATTTCGGGAGCATAGAGGAGGAACCTTTTATCCCCTCATATAGAAGATAAGATTTTTTGTCGGCAAAAGGCACTTCCCAGAATAACACCGTAGAGATACCTCGTAAGAATTATACCATAGAACAACACCTTGAATTTAAAAAAGAGGCCCAATTCTCTTGAGCCTCTTAAAGATCTTAAAGTAAACTTTTTACATGGTAAGAGCTAAAATTGATTTTACCGTATGTAATCTATTTTCTGCTTCATCATAAATTACAGATTTAGGACCATCGATTACTGCATCGGTTACCTCAAAACCTCTATCTGCAGGTAAACAATGCATATAAATTGCATTTTTCTTTGTTAAGTTCATTCTTCTTTCATCTGCAATCCAATCTTTATATTTCTCTGCAACTTTCTTCATTTCTTCAAAGTCGTTGCCTGCATAAACATACGCACCCCATGATTTTGGATAAACAATATCTGCATCTTTAAAGGCTTCGTCCATATCGTTTACAACCTCAAATTTTACGCCAGTCTCTTCTGCATTCTTCCTTGCAATTTCCATTGCTTCAGGAAGGAGTTCAAATTCTTTTGGCATTGCAAGAGTGACATCCAGACCAAACCTTGGCATTGCCATTATAAGGCCTTGAGGCACAGCAAGTGGTTTTGCATGACTTTTTGCATACGCCCAGGAGATTACAAACTTTCTTCCTCTTAAGTCATTATTGAATTTTTCTTTAATGGTCATAATATCTGCAAGAATTTGAAGTGGATGATCCCAATCTGATTCAAGGTTAATTACAGGAATTGTTGCCCATTTTGCAACTTCTTCCATATACTTGTGTCCAACACCTAAATATATATCGTCTCTTATTGCAATTCCATGGCCGTATCTTGAAAGAATAATACCAATTTCCTTTGCCGTGTCTCCGTGAGAAATCTGAGAGGATTCTTCACTGATATAATGTGCATGTCCTCCAAGCTGGGTCATTGCAGCTTCAGTTGAGTTTCTTGTTCTTGTGGATTTATCTTTAAAAATCATAAAAAGTGTTTTATAGAGAAGGTAAGGCGTTGGTTCTCCAAGAGCAAATTTCTTTTTGAATTCAAAAGCAAGATCTAAAACTTGCTCAAGTTCTTCAAGTGTCCAATCGTTTGTTGAGAGAAAATCTCTCCCTTTAAGTTTTGTATTCATAATGCCTCCTACTTAATTTTTTCTAATAATTTGAAAGGTAAAAGTGCATAAAATTCTGTTGCCTTTGGTAGATCTGATACTCGCACGTATTCATCAACGGCATGGGCTAACCATTCATCGCCAGGTCCAAAACCAATTGATGGTATATGGAATCTTCCCATAGATGTTACACCGTTTGTTGAAAATATCCATCTAGAAATTTTCACATCTTCATTTGGTCGGACAAGTTTTGCAGTTTCAAAACCTGCCTTAACAAGAGGGTGATCTTCTTCGAGGATCCACGTTGGGAAATACTTTTCCTGAGAAATGAGTCTGCCCTTCCATGACTTTGTTTCGTATGTAAGAACTCTAATCTCTGAATTGGCCTTATCTACAAGACACGACTCAAATTCTTTAATAGCAGACTCTTTTGTTTCACCAACCGTGAGCCTTCTATCAATAAAAATTTTTGCTTCATATGGAACGGAATTAATCGATGGAGCTTTAGATTCAATATGAGAAACAACTGCTGTTCCTTTGCCAAGGAAAAGGTCTTCTTTGAAGTTTTTGGTCATTTCTTTAATATTTAAAACAGTTTGTGCCATTTTATATATTGCGTTATCCCCTTTATCTGGATGTGCTGCATGGGAAGACTTACCTTTTGTAATAATCTCAACTTCAACTCTTCCTCTGTGTCCACGGTAAACATCAAGGCTTGTTGGCTCTCCTAAAACTACAAAATCGGGCTTAACAACCTCATTAAATGTGTAATACATGGAAAGGCCATCGCAATCTTCCTCCTGCACAGAACCCAAAATATAAAGGCTTATTTCTTTAGGAATACCAATTTCTTTTAGGATTTTTGCTCCATAAATCATACAACCAATTGCAACCTTTTCATCAGAAGAACCTCTCCCGTAGAGTTTACCGTCTTTGATCTCGCCAGAAAAAGGGTCAACGCTCCAATTTTCTCTGTCTTCTGCTTTTACTGTGTCAATATGCGCATCGTAGAGAAGTTTTACAGGGCCATTTCCTACTCTTCCAATGATATTACCAGTTTCATCAATTATTACCTCATCAAAACCAAGTTCTTTCATCTTATCCTCAAGGAGTTTAACTAATTCAGCTTCTTGAGAAGAATAAGATTTAGTTTGCACAATTTTTTTAGAAAAGTCGATAATATCACTTTCGTATTTTTTTACCAATTCTTTTATACGTTCTTCCATTTTTAATCGCCTACTCTCTTACAATTGTTGTGCCTGCTTTTCCTTCAAGGGTTTCAAGGTATCTTGAGGTAAGTGAAATATATGCCTTTTTACCACCGCCCTCAAGGAATTTTATACAGGCAAGAATCTTTGGTCCCATACTTCCCGCTGGAAAGTGACCCTCTTCATAGAGTTTTTTTGCTTCTTCAAGAGTAAGATGTCTTAAATCTACCTGGTTTGGTTTTTGATAGTTAAGTTTTGCTCCATCTTCTCCTGTAAAAATCGTAAGAGTTACGTCTAAATCTTCTCCGTGTTCTTTTGCCCATTTAATAAGCATTACTCCAAGAAGTGCTGAGGCAAGATCTTTATCAATTACTGCTTCAACGCCTCTGTATACTTTTGCGTTTTTGCCATTTTTAAAAACTATGCCATAATTAGCTTGGAAATTACCGATGTCATCAGGCTCAACTTCTACAACAGGAATTCCTCCACCACCAACTGTTATGGGGATAAAACCTGATTCAATTGCATTAACTATGGTTTCAAACTCAACAATATCAAGTGGAACTGGAGATGGAACGACCTTTCTCCATATCTCGTTACCCAATTCATCTTTTTTGTAAAGCTTCATTATCCAACCGTCTTCTTTCATTCTTTTCTCTGCTTCTTCCTTAGTGTAAGAGGGCCCTATGTATTTTGTTGGATTTTGAAAACCTGGATCGTTTTTGTCAACAACAACCTGCGTTACAATTCCTACAATTGTTTTATTTATACCTCTTGTTCTTAACTCATTTCCAAGGATTTGGGCAATCATGTATCCCATTGCACCTTGAGTATCTGAACCTGCAACATCAAGAGGAATTGGAGGAAGTATAGGTCTTGAATACTCGCTTCTTAAAAACACATTCCCAACCTGTGGCCCATTACCATGGGTAATTACATAGGTATCATTTGGAAATGATTCGACAATCTTTGCAATATGCTTTGATGTCTCATGGGTTCTTGACCATTGCATTGCAATATCAGGGATCACAGGTTTTCCTTTTTCATCAACAAGACCAACAGGGGAGACTTCATTTCCACCAAAGGCAAAAATTCTTACTTGCTTAGCCATATTTTCTACTCCTTTCGCTCTGTAAATTTATATACATTTTAACAAATTGGCAAGATTTAGTCAAATAAATTTAAAAACAAAATTAAAACTTTTAAAAGACTACCTTATAAAATCTTTAAACCAGTCAACTGCTTTTTAACCGTTTTTAAAAGAAACAATTCAACCTGTTGTAAATTTGTAAATAACGTGATAAAATTAGACAATTTAGGGGTGCAAAATGGACAGCAAGAACATTAGAGAAAGTTTTTTAAATTTTTTTGAGAGTAAAGGACATTTAAGGTTGAAAAGTTTTTCATTAATTCCGCAGGATCCTACTTTGCTTTTTACTGCAGCAGGTATGGTTCCTTTAAAGGCATATTTTTTAGGTGAAGAAACACCACCAAATAGAAGGATTACAACCGTTCAGAAATGTGTAAGAACAAACGACATTGAAAACGTTGGCAATACACCCAGGCACCATACCTTTTTTGAAATGCTTGGAAATTTCTCAATAGGAGATTACTTCAAAGAGGAAGCAATTGCCTTTGCGATGGAGTATATCTTAGATTACTTAAAACTACCCAAAGATAGGCTTTGGGTGACGATTTACAAAAATGACATTGAAACAAAAGAGATCTGGAAGAAACACGGCATTAAAGAAGAAAGGATAATCCCTTTAGGAGAGGAAGATAATTTTTGGATGATGGGTCCTGTAGGCCCATGCGGTCCTTGCTCTGAAATTTATTATGATAGAGGCGCAACAAACGAAAAAGAAGAGCATGAACTCCCAGGAAGTTCCGAAAGAAGGTTTCTTGAATTTTGGAACCTTGTCTTTACACAATTCAATAGACTTGAAGACGGCACACTAAAACCCCTTGCACGAAAAAACATAGACACAGGCATGGGCTTAGAAAGAATCACGAGTATTATTGAAGGTGTTGAGTCAGACTTTGAAACAGACCTATTCGTCCCAATCATCAATAAAATCGAGGAACTTTCAAAAGTTCACTATAGAGAAAGTGAAAAAAGCACTAAAGCGATGCGTGCCATTTCCGACCATATTAGAGCAATTACATTTCTCATTGCAGATGGAGTAATTCCGAGTAATGAAAAAAGAGGTTATGTTGTAAGAAGACTTTTAAGAAGGGCAATGCTTTTTGGTAGGTATATAAATCTCAATGAACCATTTCTCCACAAACTATCCTACACAGTAGCGGATACCATGGGTGACATCTACCCAGAAGCGAAAGACAGCATTAATATTGTCGCAAATACCATAAAAAACGAGGAAGAGCGATTCAACTCCACCTTAAAAGAAGGATACTTCTACCTTGAAAACGCTGTTGAAACCCTAAAGAAAAGAGAAAAAAACATATTAGATGGTGAAATTGTCTTTTACTTATACGATACTTTAGGTGTCCCTGTTGAAATCACGGAGCTATTTTTAAAGGAAAACGGTTTTTCATTTGGCAGAGAGAAATTTGAGGAACTCTTAGAGGAACAAAGAGAAAAGGCTCGAAAAGCATTTAAAGGCAACGAAGCCTTCCTTGAAAGGGTGTCGTTTAATAATATCAAAAAAATAGTTAACAAAGTTGAATTTGTAGGTTATGAGAAACTTGAAGAAGTGGGTAAAGTTTTGGCTATCGTTGTTGAAGGAGAAGTAGTAGAAGAAGCAAGTAATACGCAAGCAATGTTAATAGTAGATAAAACACCTTTTTATGCAGAAAAAGGTGGGCAAGTTGGTGATACTGGGATAATAATAGGTGAGAACTTTGAATTTATCGTGGAGGATACACAAACACCAATTGAAGGTATCATCGTCCACATAGGAAAACTTAATGGTTTTGTTAAAGTAAATGATACTGCAACACTAAAAGTTGATGCTTTAAGAAGGCAAGCAATAAAACGTTCACACACTTCTACGCATATTTTACAAGCAGTTTTGAGGAAGCATTTTGGAGAATATGTTAGACAGCAAGGTTCACAAGTAAAAGATGACGAGTTTAGATTTGATTTTAATTTTGGTGCTACTTTGGAGCAAGAGAAACTTTTAGAAATTGAAAAAGAAATAAACGAAATAGTCCTTAAAAACATACTCGTAAAAGTTCACACAATGAGTCTTGAAGAAGCAAAAAATTTTGGGGCGCTCTCCTTCTTTGAAGAAAAATACGGAAATATTGTAAGAGTAATAGAAGTTGAAGGTATTAGTAAAGAACTTTGTGGTGGCACACACGTTTCAAATACAGGAGAAATTGGTTTGGTGGCATTAGTTTCTCAAAAGACAGTTGCTTCACAAATTAAAAGAATAGAAGGCTTAACAGGTTTAAAAGCATACAACTATTTAACAGAAAAAAGAAAACTTGTGTTAACAATTGAAGATGTGCTAAAAACCCAAGAAGAAAAACTTGTAGATAAAATAAAAGAAAACCTCACTAAAACTAAAAATCTTGAAAAAAACATACAGACTTTAAGAAGTAAAATCTTTGAGTCTATTATTATGAATTTTAAACCCAACCTTACTTACAATGATACACCAATTTTTATACACAATTTCGAAAATGCGGATTTAAATGATCTAAGAAAAGCATACGATACTGCAAAAAGATACCTGAAAGTTGGTAGTGTGATATTTGTTTCAAACACGCAACAGAACTCCTTTATTCTAATTGGAAGCCTCGACGATAAGATTAAGCCTTTTGAATTGTTCAATAAAATAAAAGAAGTAGTGGAAATAAAAGGTGGTGGCAACGAAAGAATTGCACAAGGTAGTGTAGATGGTAAAGTTGATTTAGAGAAAATTATAAAACATTTATGGAAGTGATGGAAGAAAAAGCTTTAAAACCAGTTTTAGCGCTTGATATTGGTAATGTGAACATTGGAATTGCAATCTCTGATAAAGAGCAAATTTTTGCCATTCCTCTTGAGATAATTAAAAGAGATGGAAACGAAATTGAAAAAATAAAAGAGATAATCAAATTAAAAGATGTTGAAACTGTTGTAGTAGGCCTTCCTAAAAACCTTAACGGAAGTATTGGTCCACAAGCACAAATGGTCCTTAATTTTATTGATGCACTAAAAATGGAACTTCCAAATATCAATTTTATTTTATGGGACGAGCGTTATACGAGTGTTATAACTCACAAAATGTTAAAGTTTATTGGGATAAAATCTAAAAAGGAAAGAAAGATTAAAGACAAATTTGAGGCTCTATTTATTCTTGAAAGTTATCTTGAATATTTAAGGAGGAAGAAATAAAAAGGGTTTTTCTTGGATTAATTATTTTGTTAATACTTCTAGGAGTTTTAGGTTTTACCATCTTTGAGCCAACAATGATTTTTACAAGCCCTAAAACGATTGAAATAAAAGACGGTGCAACTCTTAACGATATAGCAAAAACTCTTCAAGATAACGGAATTATCCTTGAGTCTTACTCATTCAAAATATGGGCACATCTTACAGGGAATGAACGAACATTTAAAAGTGGTATATATGAAATTATGCCTGTAAGAACTGTATTTGATCTTTTCTCAACTCTATCAAAAGGAGTAAAACCAAAAGAAATACTTGTAACGATCGTTGAAGGTTTTACAACAAAAGATGTAGCAGAACGTCTATTTGATAAAGGAATTGTTAAAAACTTTGACGACTTTTATAATTTTATAAAAAAAGACGAAGGTTACCTTTACCCAGACACTTATTATTTCTATGAAAATGAAAGTTATGAGAGTATCGTCTCAAAAATGAAAAAAAGACTTTTAGAATTACTCCCTCAAAACTTCAAAGAACTTGCCCAAAGTAAGGGGCTAACAGAAGGAGAGGTAATAGTTCTTGCTTCGATTGTAGAAAAAGAAGCAAAATTTGATGAAGATAGATCTCTTATAGCATCGGTATTCTTAAATAGACTAAAGATTGGCATGCCACTTCAAGCAGATTCTACTATCCTTTATGCTTTGGGTTTGCACAAAGAATGGCTTTCAAAGGAAGACTACAAAATTGATTCACCTTATAACACGTATAAATATACAGGTTTACCTCCAACTCCCATATGCAATCCGAGTATAAAATCTATACTTGCAGTTTTACAGGCACCTAATACCAACTACTACTACTTTATGACAACTCCCGAAGGACATGCGATATTCTCAAAAACTCTTGAAGAGCACGAGAAGAATTTGAGGAAATACTATGGAAGACATTAATGAGGTGAAAAAAAGAGAAGTAGTTAGACGAATAAAAATGAAAAAAGAATGGATTTGGTTTGTTCAAGCAATCTTTGAAGATACACATATGGCAGCAATTACGTTGGGAGACTCAGAAAGTTTAACGTTTTTTTACGATAAGAAAAACGAAGATTTTATAAACGAGTATCTCTCAAAAGTTTTTGAATTCCTTGAAAGAATTGGTCTTTAAATTAGTATTCACCTTTTAAATGGATAAAGTCTGCTTCGGTAATCTTTACAGGAATAATTTCTCCTTTTGAAATGTTTTTTCCCGAACTTACTATGACAAGTTTATCTTGGGGGATACGCCCGTATGCAATGTTTCCTTTCACATTTTCAACAAGCACGCTGTAAGTTTTACCAACATAACTTAAGTTTTTCTTTAAACTTATCTTGTTTTGCACATTTAATAGGTAATTCAGACGCTCCTTTTTTACCCTATCTTCTATCTGTCCTTCCATCTTTGATGCAGGTGTATTTGGCCTCTTTGAATATGATGCAATAAAACTTTTATCAAATTCAACAGTTTTTACTAAAGAAACCGTTTGCAAAAAATCTTCATCAGTTTCTTGTGGGAAACCAACTATAATGTCAGTTGTTATAGAAGCATTGCTAAACTCACTTTTTATGACATCAATAAGAGAAAGATACTGTTCTCTTGTATATTCCCTTCGCATTAAATTTAAAATTTTATCACTCCCAGACTGGACTGGAAGATGAAAATGTGGCATAAGCGTCTTTAAGTTCTTCATCCTCAAAATTAGCTCCTTTGTAAATAAAGCAGGATGAGGTGTAAGGTATCTTAATCGCTCTAAATGGGGCACTTTATCAATATCTTCAAGTAGTTCAATAAAACCATTTTTGTTTCCAAAATCATAACCGTAGTGGTTGATGTTCTGTCCTAAAAGCACGATTTCTTTAACACCTTCTTCAACGTATTGTTTTACTTCATTAACGATTTCATTTAGAGGGCGAGACTTTTCTCTACCCCTTGTTGCAGGCACTATACAGTATGTGCAAAAATTATTACAACCAAAGATCACTGGCACATAAGCAAAAACTTGACTTTCTTTCTTTTCTCCACTTTGGGAATGGAAAGATAAATACTGAAAGAGTGTCTCCCTTAACTTGTTAACTCTATCATATATAAGTTCATAACCTTTTGAAATTGAAATAAGGCTATTTTTTGCAATGTTTTTAATTTCTTTTTCTTTGATAGATGCAACACAACCTGTCACGATAACATAAGGACGTCCAAATTTTTTAAATAGGGAGTACGCATACCCAACACTACTTAACAATTTTTGTTCGGATTTACTTCTAACTGCACAACTATTAAATAAGACAATGTCAGCTTCTTCTATGTTGTTAACCTCGTAAAGCCCGAAGTCATAGAAAACCTCTTTTAATTTTTCTGCCTCATACTCATTCATCTGGCAACCAAAACTAACTACCAAAAATGTTTTCATATACTTCCCTCAATTTCTCTTTTAATGCCAATTTGTGCGCTATTGCAATATCAACTTTTTTTGTATTCTTAAACTCAGTAATATCATCAAAATCTACTTTTGTGTTAGCAAATGCCCTCAACAATAACAAATATTTACTGATCTTCTCAAGAGGATAACGTGCAACTACATTTAACATTATATATATTGTTTTTTTGTGATTCTCAAAGTAAACTTCAAAAAGTTCATCAAAATCTTCTTTAATCTCTTTTTTTAAAAAATTCATGATTACATTTTCCTTCTTTGATAATCCATAGGTAAAATTTTCAAAATCTAACGAAACAAAGTAAAGTTTAAGTAAATCTGAGTAAGTTACTCCAAAGTTCACTTCTCCATAAAATTCTTCAATCGAGTAAGATAAATGAATCCTTTCTTTGCCTTTCAAAGTAAATCCTTTATAAACTTTTGATAATGCTTTTTCAATAGTTTCACTATCCAAACTTAGAAACTTAAAGAGTTCTTCTCTTGCTCTTTCTTTCTTACTATGCGAGTATAATCTTGCATCCTCTACAAGAATTTCTCTTGTTTTTTCTTCAACAGTTAAATCAAAATTTGCAATAAATCTAAAGGCACGCATATACCTAACAGGATCAATCTTAATTGAGTTTGTGCTTACAACATTTAAAATTCTATTTTCTAAATCAAAAAAAGATGAAGCATGACTAATAAAATTAAAATTAGAAAGATTCACATAGATAGCGTTTATTGTAAAGTCTCTGTGCATTAGGTCGGTCTCTAAATCGTCGTAGAATGTAAAATCAAAAGTACCATCCTTGTAAAATACCCTCAAAAGGGGAAATTTTCTTGGATTTAGATAAATAAACTTAAATCCTTTCTTACTAAAATAACTTATTAAATCATTAAAATACTTTCTTTCTACTACGATATCAAAATCGTTAGGTTCAAGGTTAAACAAAAAATCTCTTACTGCCCCACCAACAAGAAATGAAGTATCAAGTAAAACTGGCTTCAAAATTTCTTCAGGAATTAAACTCGCTAAGTATTTGAAGTTTTTTTCCACTTTCCCCGTTCAATCTGTGTTGCTAATCCACTTGAATCTATATCAATTACAACATAGTGTAATGTTGCACTTCCTTCTGCAGGTTTGAAATTCCACGGCATACCAGTTGTGAACCTCTTTATAGCAATCTCCTTATCAAGCCCTATAACAGAGTCTTCAACTCCACACATGCCTACATCTGAAATGTAAGCAGTTCCATTGGGAAGAATTTTTTCATCTGCCGTTTGCACATGTGTATGAGTTCCCACAACAGCAGAAACCATTCCGTCAAAATAGTAACCTAAAGCCTCTTTTTCAGCTGTTGCTTCGGCATGAAAATCTACAATGATATAGGAAGTCTTCTTTCTAATCTCTTTAATAATATTCATCCCAATTTCAAAAGGGGAGTCAATTGGTTGCATCTCCACCCTTCCTTGTAAATTCAACACACCAAGAGCAAGACCGCCTTTTTCTATCACAACATGGCCTTTACCTAAAGCACCTAATGGAAAATTTGCAGGCCTTAATAGATACGGGAACATTTCAAATTTATCCCAAAAGACCTTTTTATCAAAAGTGTGGTTTCCACCTGTTATTACATCAACCCCATAAGAATGAATTTCAAGAGCAATCTCGTAAGTTATACCAGCACCATGAGCAGCATTCTCACCATTTGCAACAACAAAATTCGGCTTGTATTTCTCTATAAGTTCTCTTAACCCATTTTTAACTGCGTTCCTCCCAGGTTCTGCAAAGATATCTCCTAAAAAAACGACCCTCATATACTCTTCCTTTCTTTAGTATTAAAAAAACATGGCTACCCATTTATTGAAGGTAGCCAAAGAAACAATTATAGAACACTTTCGCAAATTATTTCTCTTTCTTTTCTTCTTTTACTTCGCCTTTACCTGTTTGAGTTGAAGCACTTTGAGGTGTAGCAGTCTCTCCCTCTGCCTCAGGCGCTGGTGCTGCTACTTCTTCTTCTGTAGCTGTAACTACTGAAACAACAACTGCCTCAGGGTCAGTATAAATTTTTATCTTATCTCCAAGATCAATGTCTTTCACGTATATTACATCTTTAATATCAAGATTTGTGACGTCAACTTCAACTTTATCTGGAAGATCAGTAAGTAACCCCTCAACTTCGACTTCACGAAGGGATTGATCAAGAATGCCGCCTTTCTTCACGCCAATAGATTCACCTTTAATAACGACTGGCAAATTTACATAAACGGGCTTTTCAAGATCAACAGCCTCAAAATCTAAATGGATTACATTTCTCTTTATGGGGTCTATTTGAACCTCTTTAACAACGGCTGGATATATTTTCCCACTAATGTTGATATCAAAGATTGCAGTCCTACCAACTTCCCTTGAAAGTTTAGAAAAAGCCCTTCCATCTACTAAGATAGGAAAAGTATCTACAATTTTACCATACACTATACCTGGAATTTTTCCTTCCATTCTGTAAGCTTTTAAGTTACCCTTAGTGTTAATAGGCCTTATTTCAGCGTTTATAGCAACTCTTTTCACATCTTCCTCCCAAATAAAAAATTTACCTAATTATTATACTTAAATTTCCTATTTTTCAAAAAGTTCAGAAATAGACTCATGCATGATAATTCTTTTTATTGCTTCACCAATAAGGGGGGCAACACTCAAAACTTTTACTTTACTTATTAAATCGGGTCTTGACAAAACAGGAAGGGTATCTGTAACTACTATTTCTTTAATGAGTGAATCTTCGAATTTTTTCAAGGAATCTTGGGCAAAAATCCCATGTGTTGCTGTTGCATAAACTGCTTTTGCTCCTCTTCTTAAAACCTCATTTGCTGCGTTAATAAGGGTATTACCTGTGTGTATTGCATCATCCACAAGAATAACAGTTTTGCCTTCTACATCTCCAATGAGCCTTGTTGTGTCAACCTCGAATGGACTTAGTCTTTTTTTAACAAAAATTGCTTGAGTTGAGTTTGGTATCTCTTTTGCAAAATCAGTTGCCCTCTGCACAGCACCAACATCAGGAGCAACAACTACGGGATTCTCAAGGTTAAGTTCCCTAAAGTATTTACCTAAGATTAACATTGCAGTTAAATTATCGGTTGGAATATCAAAAAACCCTTGGATTTGGGCTGCATGTAAATCAACTGCAACAACTCTTGATGCACCAGCAGTTGTTATAAGGTTAGAAACGAGTTTTGCTGAAATTGGCTCTCTTGATTTCGTTTTCCTATCTTGCCTTGCATAACCAAAAAAGGGGACTACAGCAGTAATACTTCTTGCAGAAGCCCTTTTTACAGCATCAATAAGGATAAGTAGTTCAAGAAGGTTTTCTGCCGGAGTTTGAGTTGACTGAATGATAAAGACATCTTTACCTCTTACACTTTCAAGACAACGAACCTGGATTTCTCCATCAGGAAACCTTGAAACAATCGCAGAACTTAAACTAACACCAAGATAATTAACTATTGCTTGAGCAAGAGGTATATTAGAATTTCCTGAAAAAAACCTTACATCTTGTTTTAGAATTGTATTAACCATTTTGTTCTTTCCTCCTCTTAACCCACCCTACTTTATTTACTTGCCGTGCTCTTCCAATTGCAAGTGAATCTTCTTCAACTTCGTCAGTTATAACAGAGCCTGCCGCTGTATAGGCCCCTTTTCTAATAATAAGTGGAGCAACGAGGGTTGAATGCGAACCAATAAATACTTCATCTTCAATGTAAGTTGGATTTTTCTTATTTCCTTCTAATCCAGAGTAATTACACGTGATTGTCCCTGCTCCAATATTTACATTCTTTCCAACTGTTGCATCTCCAATATATGACAGATGTGGCACTTTTGTATTTTCACCAAAGTGTGATTTTTTTACTTCAACAAAAGTCCCAATTTTTACATTGTTTGATAAAATATTTTCTGGTCTTACATAGGCAAAAGGTCCAATTGAGCAATTCTCACCAACGTAAGACTCAATAACAACAGATTGCTTAACAGAACTTTTTTTAGAAATATGGGAGTTAATTATCTGTGTATAAGGACCAATAATACAATCACTTTCAATCTTTGTTTTACCTTCTAAAATACAACCAGGGAGCAACTCTACATCCTCACCAATTTCAACAGAATAATCAATTTTCTGCGTTTGTGGATTGTGGATGGTAACGCCATTTAGCATGTGCTTTTCTATAATCTTTTTTTGGATAATTTCTTCTGCCATTGATAACTCAATTCGATTATTTACTCCATATATTGGAAGTTTTTTAGGTAGTTTGTAAACCGAAACGTTAAACTTCTCTTCCAACGCCTTATATAAAATGTCTGTTAAGTAGTATTCTCCTTGTGCATTTTTGTTTGAAATTTTCTGTATTAAGTTTTTAAGGATACTGAATTTTGCAAAATATACGCCAACGTTAATCTCCTTTATTTTCTTTTCTTCATCACTTGCATCGGCTTCTTCTACAATCTTAATAAATTTCCCTTCACTTTTTATTACTCTTCCTAAATTAGATGGGTTGTCGGCTTCAGCAGAAATAAAAGCAATATCTGAGTTAGTTTCTTTAAAAAATTTATAAAACTCCAAAATATCGTTTGGTTCAAGAAGTGGATTATCACCTGTTGTTATTAAGGCAATATCTGTATCCAAATCGGAAATGGCAACTTTTACTGCATCAGCAGTGCCTAAAGGCTCTTTCTGAATCCTTACAGAGTAATCAGAAAAAAGATTAGCATCCATTTTTTCATTGATAACAACAATTACGCCGCCATCTGAAATTTGTTTAACGGCATCAATTGCATAAAAAATTAGTTCTCTTCCACATATCTTATGGAGGACTTTAGGGAGTTTTGAGTGCATTCTCTTGCCAATACCTGCACCGAGAACTATTGAAGTAATCATTTTATAACCCCCAAAGTCTTGCCAATCTCTACAAATTTCTTTATTCCAAAATCGATGTCTTCTTTTGAATGGGCTGCAGAAACCATTACCCTTATTCTTGCTGTCCCTCTTGGCACAGTTGGGAAAACAATACCTTGAGCAAAAATACCTTCTTCAAACAACAATTTACTAAACTCCATAGTTGTTTTTTCATCTCCAATAATAACAGGAGTAATCGGTGTTTGAGAGTGTCCAATATTAAAACCGTATGATTTTAGTTGTTCCTTTATGTAATTTCCATTTTCCCAGAGTTTTTTGACTAAAGAATCATCTTCTTGCAAAATATCAACCACTTTGATTAAAGCGGCAGTATCTGCAGGACTTAATGGGGTAGAAAATAGAAATGGTCTTGCTCTTTGTTTTAAATAATCAATTAAAGTTTGGCTTCCTGCTACATATCCACCTATAACTCCAAAAGCCTTTGATAAAGTTCCAACATCAATATCAACTTTTCCTTCAAGGTTAAAATAACTCAATATTCCCCTTCCATGGTCTCCCAATACACCTTCACCGTGAGCATCATCAACCATGGTAATTGCTCCATAAGTCTCTCCCAGTTCAACAATCTGTGGAAGTGGAGCAATATCTCCATCCATACTAAAAACACCGTCTGTTACAATCAACTTTCTTACTTTATAGTCCTTGTAGTCTTCTAACTTTGATTTAAGGTCATCTACATCAAGATGCTTGTATCTTACAATAGTTGCTTTACTCAATCTACAGCCATCAATAATTGAAGCGTGGTTTAACTCATCAGAAAATATTAAATCCCCTTCAGAAACAACAATAGGGATAACTGCAATGTTTGTGATAAGGCCTGATTGGAAAAGTATTACCGATTCAGCATGTTTGAAGGCTGCAAGTTTCCTTTCAAGTTCCTCATGTAAAGTTAAGGTGCCTGCAATCGTTCTAACAGCCCCTGCTCCAACGCCAAATTTGTCAACTGCTTCTTTTGCTTTAGCTTTTACTTCTTCGTTTGTAATAAGCCCCAGATAATTATTTGCACATAAATTTAGCATCTTTTTACCGTTGATCGTAACCCAAGGACCTTGTGCACTTTCAAGCACTCTTATGGTGTTATAAGTCCCCTTTTCTTTAAGTTCGTTTAATTCATTTTTTAAAAAATCAAATTTTGCCATTTAATTCACCTCCTAAGGATAAAGTAAAATTTTCCCCGATTGATGGCTCTTCATTAATTCAATGCCTTTGTCTATATCTTCAAACTTCATTTCGTGTGTTATGATGGGAGATACATCAAGCCTTTTACTTGAAAGAAGCAAAGATACGGTTTCCCAAGTTTCAAAAATACGCCTTCCTGTAATTCCATATATACGTAATTTTTTAAAGATTACATCATTTGTTAAATCGATATCTATAGATTTATCAAATAAGCCAAGAAGAGAAACTCTTCCAAGGTATTTTGTAAGTTTTAGTGCATCACGGAGTGCGTTTTTACTTCCAGACATTTCAAGCGAAACATCAACACCAAGCCCATGTGTTTCTGATAAAACAATATCGTAAATGTTCTCCCTCAATGGATTAACTACAACATCTGCACCAACTTTCTTTGCAATTTCAAGATGGTAGTTAGATAAATCAGTTGCAATGATTTTTGTTGCACCAAATATTCTTGAGACAGCTATTGCAAGAAGACCAATAGGGCCTGCACCTGTGATAAGGACAGTTTTTCCCGAAATGTCCTCTGCAAGGACGGTATCAACGGCATTTCCAAGTGGTTCTTGAATAGAGGCAAACTTATGTGGAATTTCTTTTGGGTTTACCCAGGCAACCCTTTCAGGAATTTTTACATACTCTGCAAAAGCACCGTCTATATCGACACCAATTATTTTAAGATTTCTACAAACTTCTCTATGATTCATAAGGCACATATCGCAGTGATTGCAATAGATATGAGTTTCTGCGGATACAAAATCACCAACATTAATCCTTTTAACTTCTTTTCCTTTCTCTACGACAACACCAGCAAATTCATGACCGACCACGATAGGTGGTTTAATTCTATTTTGAGCCCAATCATTCCATTCGTAGATATGAACATCAGTGCCACAGATTGAAGCAACTTCAACCTTTACAAGTATTTCATCATCACCAATTGAAGGTGTGGGAATTTCCTCTATTACAAAACCAACCCCTTTCTCTTTTTTTAATACAGCTTTCATACTGCCTCCTTTCCTTCATGCCAAAATACATTAACTAAAACTTTCATTAAACCACTATATTCTATGATTTTTTACATTTTTTAAAATACTTTTATGTGTTAATTAGAAAGGACCAAGTAAAAGAAAATAACAAATTTTTATTAGTTTGAAAAAGAGTGTTATATAAACCTTTTAAAAGTTGTATTTACAAATTTGTTATTTCTTTGGCGATTTTAACATCAAGAAATAATTGATTGGTTTCTCATTAAAACGTGTTTAAAAAAATCTATAAACAAATTATACAAATCTCTTAAATTAATAGAACTTTTTTGTAAGTTTTCGTATCTAATATATGAGGAAAAGGAATTTTGATTAAAGCAAAATATATTTAGAAAAACTAAAAATTCCCTTTAAAAGGTATTGACGTAAGAGAGTATAATGTAGTAGAAAGGAGTATAATTTATAAGATAAGAAAGCCATATCGTAAAGTTTTAAAGGAGGTAGTCGTATGAAAGAAAAAGAACTTAAAATTTTTTTAGTAGCACTTTTGGTTGTGTTATCTGTAAGCATTATATTAAATGTAGTTTTGGCTAAGAAAAATGTTGATATGTTTAAAGAAATTACTGAAAATAAAAGTGAAGTTGCAAAACTTAAAAGTAGGGTCTCTTCTATAAACCACTTGTATATGGCAGCAGTCAAATCTTATACAAACATATTAGTTTCTAATCTTTCGTCTTTTTTGTTAGCATGGCAAAATTCTAATGCAAAGACAGAATTATACACTATTAGCAAAATTGAGAATATAGTTAATACATTCAGTATGTTTGGGACAATTCCTGTGTTTTTTGTTGAAGAAGAGATTCCAAATGAAAAAGAGCTAACTAACTTTCCAGAAGTATCTGTAATGAGAGACTATGTGAGATTTGCGCTGAGCATTGACACTAATAAGAAAATTATAAATCGCATTGTTAATCACATAAAAGACGGGGAAAGTTTAACCGACAGTGAAATTGCTTATTTAAAAAATTTTAAATCCTTCTTAGAGCAGGCCCGAATGGTGATGGTTGAACCAGTTAACACAGGTTCACAATATTCGAAGATAGAAGACCCCTTATATAAGGCTGATAAAGACGCACTTAACAAGCAACTAATGACCTTAAAAGATATTACACGAAATTTGGATAACTTAACCCTGAAAAGTTGGTAATTTTATAACGCCTTTTTCTATTGCACTTCTTATTTTTATTGAAGACCTTTTTGCAAGTTCTTTAAGAAATAGTTTTTTCTCTTTTTCTTCCATTAATTTTGGTTGTGAATTTGTTAAGTCAATAGGGATAAGTATAAATTCTTGGTAATCTTTATCTTTAATTAACCCCACTGCAAGGCCCATCTGAGTTTCTTTTGAAAAGTATTGGTCAAATATAAAATTACCAAGTGAATAAAAAATTAGTGAATCTTTGTTTCTTCCCTCTGAGTGGTAAAGTTCTACTTCTTGAACAACATGTGGATGACTGCCAATGATAATATCTCCCCCTACATCAATGATTTGGTGGGCAATTGTCCTTACATAAGAAGAACTAATGGGAATGTATTCTTCTCCCCAATGCACAAGGACGATTATAAAAGCATCTTTGTATGTTTCTCTTACTTTTTGCACAGTTTTTATCGCAGTGTTATCAAAAAAATACGTAAAATTAAAAGCTAAAAAAAGTGTGTTATTTTCTTTGTATGTAAATTTGTCATTAAAGTATAATGGATCCCCTATAGGTGTGATTGAATGAGCCTTTAAAATTTCTCTTGTTTCTGTAAGCCCTTTAGCACCCGAATTGTCGGTGTGGTTATTTGCAAGGCTTAAAATATTGAAGTGAGTAGATGACAGCACTACTGCAGTTTTTTTGTCAAATGAAAAGTTAAGTGAGTTTCTTATGTAAGGTTTTTTATTGTAAAGGATTGGTCCTTCAAGATTCCCTACAACGTAGTCTATAGAGGAAAGAGTTTTTGTAATTTTTTCAAAAGGGTAATCAAATCCAAACGCTTGCATGAGTTTATTAACACTTCTATCAAGCATGATATCACCTGTAAAAATAAACGTTTCGGTTGTTTTTTTGGTAAGTTCTTCTTTTAAGCCTTTCCCTATAAGAGCGCTAAAATAAGATGTAGTTTGTGGCTGTTTCTCTTTAAGATAGTTGTTGGAATTTTCTTTACCAATTACAGTAAAGGAATCTGCACCCTTCAATTTTGCAAAATACCTTGCAATAAAAAGGGCCTGTGGAGAATCTACATCAATGTTTGAAAACCCTTCTTCTTCAAAATTAAGAAAAAGTCTTATGCTTCTTTCATCGTGGAGTTTTGCAATTTCTTCAGGTAGGTCATGAGAAAAATCAACACTTGCAATAACTGTTGTTTTTGCTTTTGACAAAGTGAAGAGTGTTTCGGTGAATTGTTTTGCCTTTTCAAAAGTTAAACTCCGTGAGATAATAACTGGTACCAACTTTATATGAGGAAAGTAAAGTTTTAAAAATGGTAGTATATCGACGATGCCATGGTCTAAAGAAAGCATTGCGTTATTTTCAAGCAATGAAAAATTATTTGCAAGACCTTTGATGACTCCTCTTTCAACTTGAAAGTCCTTAAAATTCGTTAAATCTGTAGTTATAAAATCAACACCTTTTGAATTACACTGATAAAAATGGTCTACCGAAAGAAGAACTATTACATCGCTTTCATCCATCCTTAGGTTTTTAAAAAAGTTTAAGATGATATCTGAAGCAAGAAGGTGATGCGGCACAACCCCTGCATAAATTTCTATATTCTGTTTTGGGGCAAATAACGTTAAAGGAAAAATGACTAAAGAGAGCACAAATATCAAAGTAATGAAGATAACTATAAATTGTTTTTTCATCCCTTTAACTTACTTGCCCCTTTTTAATTTCATCGGTTTTAAAAATTAGTTTCCTTTATACGATTTAACCCATACAGGCTCTTCAGGGACATTTCCTTTTAAAAGCATTTCCTTCCATTTTTCGTCTGTGAGTCTATCCTCCATTTTTTCTTTAAATTCGTAATATGAAAAGACAGGTCCTACAGTAATGTGTATGTTTCCCTCAGGAGTTTTAACGGCAACAAGCATCGTGTCTATAAAACCTGTTCCTTCTTCAAGGACAAGTTTTGTGTTTCCCTCTGTATGGACATCTGCAACTACAGAAGATTCAAGAAGTTTAAAGTTTGATTCCTCTCTAAAAATGAACTTAATTAAGCCTTCAAGTCTGTCTCCAAAATACCCAATAAAATAGGCATCACTTACATCAAGTGGGGTGCCTGTAAGTTCCTTTTTAGAAATTTCGTAGAGTCTATTCAGGTTCTCTAAAAACATTTCCAATTGGTAGTTAATCCCCGATTTTGTTTCTTCATCTGGAATTAATTTATTCAATCCGTCTTTAGCAATGTTAACCATGTTTATCATCCTTTTATAGAGTTGTGGCATCGGTTCTACATAACCTGTAATAGGCTCTTCTAAATCTCCACCTTTTTCAGCCATTGTATAACTCTGTTTCACATAGAGGATTGTATCGTGTCTAAGTTCTGTCCATGAAGATAGTGCGGTTGTAAGTTCTTTGTCTTGCCATGCTTTAGTTTGCATAAACGTAGGGTATCCTTTATCAAAAGGTTCAAGAAGTGCCTTTAAGGAATATAGCCAACTTGTGTATAGATTTTTGTTCCACTCTTCATATGAAATTGAGTCAAAATAAGATTTAATTTCTTTGAATTTTTTATCGTAATCTGAGTAGTTTGTATCACCTATCTCTTTTAAGATTTCGTAAGCCCTTTCAGAGCCCATAACTGCCATAAGATCAAGCCCTCTTGGGAATCCTCTTACTTCTCTTCCCGTGTTTCCACAGAATTTTACGAGCGTCTTAACCCATGTAAATGGCCTATTTTCTTTTTCGTCAGGGTATTCATCATTCCATGTATAGGTAAATGGCAGGTTATCTGTTGGAAGAGGAGATTTTTCTCCCGTGTATTCTCCCGAGTAAGGAGATACAATTTCAGAAAAAGCCCAAGAGTCAATTGTAAATCTCTGCCCCATTAATCTAAAGCCTTTTGTTTGTGAAAGTAGTTCTTTTGCCTCTACCTTTAATTTTTGAATATCTTCGTCAGTTAACGGTGGACAAGGCATTACCATCTCACACTCTCCAAGCCCACTGTAAATTTTTGGTTCGTATGGAAGCTTCTCTAGAGTGCTTTCAATTTGGGGAAGTTTTTTAGTTAAATCATCTATATTTACTGTATCTTTTCCTAAAATTTCAGCAATACTTTTACCATACTCTTCGGGTCCAAGATCATCTGAAACTCCCACAAAAAAGCTTGTTAATGCATACATGGAAGACCATTTTTTCTGAACATCTTCATTTGCAAGGAAATGTAGAGTAATAAGAGAAGATTGCAATGTTTGAATCTTTGCATCGTAAGTTGATATAATCCCTTCATATCCCCCACATTCAGTTTCTCCGGGTTTTATCTTATTAGAACCTTTTAAAAGAAAAGTCATTCTTCCATACCACATTAAGGCTTTAAAGTAGTTTTTAAGTAATTCTTTTGAAGTATAGTGTCCTCTTGGGACGTATTGTGAATAATCTTCTTTATAGATGAATATTGGTGATCGTGCAAAACCAGAGTGATTTTCAATAAGAGAAAGTTCTTTATTAACCAAATCTTGAACATAAGAAGGTGTTGTAAAAGAGTAGCGTAAAAGAGAATCTTTTGAAAAAACATTTAAATTCGTTTTTTGCATTTCAATGATCTGCTTACACTCTTCATCTGACATCCATTCCTGACAGTATAATTCTTTTAATTTTTCATCTGTTAAAATTTGATCTTCTTTCGGTTTTAGTAAATTTAAGGCAACGGCAAAGTAGGCAACGTTTCTTTTAGAAGCTTCTTTAAGTTCTCCTGAAGAAGTTTCATAATCTTTTACCGATTCATCAAATAAAGTTTTGCTTATGTCCCATAGGTAATTGAAGAATGTTTTTTCTTCTATTTGCTTGAGGGTTAGGTCAAAAAAGATGTGAAAAAGGTGAAGAACTGAGTCAGAAGTTATAAATACAGGTATTTTGTTATCGTTCAAGGCTCTATAAAAGGCTGTAAAATCGTTTTCAGGTGAAAGTGGGGCAGTTTCAGAGTAAGCGGTGTATATTTTAGTATCTTTAAGCAAGCCTGCGGTTTTAAACACAACAAAACCATTTTTTGAAAGTAATTCATCTGGAATTTCTTTAATTTCAAGCTTATTGATAACTGTATTGAGATTTTTAATTGATGATAAATTAAGTGGCAGTTGGTATTGAGGTGCATTAATAGAAAAATCAAGTTTATCACTTGGAAGGTTGTTTGCACTTACAATGCTTTTTGTTAAAAATTGACTACCTATAAGAGTTAAGTTATTGGTTGGCGTATTTTTTCCAAAGAAGTTAAAGATTAATACTCCTCCTAAGGATACAAAAACAAAAATTATCACAATGGTAATCAATAACGATTTTTTGATAAATCCTTTCAAATTCCACCTCCTACCAACTTATTATATTGACTTTTTACAAAAAAATAAAAACCTCCTTGCAAGTTTGCAAGGAGGTAAGGTAAGAAAAAAGTACCAGTGTAATTTTACGGCCTTCCTACATGTGGAGTAGTTTCTACTCTTTCTTTTACTCTTGCTTCAAGATTTGCAATCATGGCATTGTATCTATCTTGTGTAATCTTTCCAGTTTTTAAAGCATCGTCTAAGATTGCTTTCTCTTTTGCTACGATGAAGTCAATGAGTTCTTGTTCTGTTTTACCATGTTCGGTTGCAATTGCTGCAAGAGTTTTACCAGACTTTACTTCACTTCTCAGTTGGTCTAATGTAATTCCAAGGAAATTTGCAACATCTTGGTTTATACCATACTCTACACCAAGCCTAAAACCTCTTTTAAAAGCTTGTTTTACTCTTGATCTTGCTTTAAACTGTGCGGTTGTTTCTACTCTTTCTTTTACTCTTGCTTCAAGATTTGCAATCATGGCATTGTATCTATCTTGTGTAATCTTTCCAGTTTTTAAAGCATCGTCTAAGATTGCTTTCTCTTTTGCTACGATGAAGTTAATGAGTTCTTGTTCTGTTTTACCATGTTCGGTTGCAATTGCTGCAAGAGTTTTACCAGACTTTATTTCACTTCTCAGTTGGTCTAATGTAATTCCAAGAAAATTTGCAACATCTTGGTTTATGCCATACTCTACACCAAGCCTAAAACCTCTTTTAAAAGCTTGTTGTACTCTTGATCCAAAACCAGAGAATTCTTCATTAGGGTTTCCCCATGCATAGGCATTAGTTGCTGTAAAAATAGAAGCAACAATACCAAAGACCATTACACCAACAATTAATCCTAACATCCATTTTTTCATGCTTCACCTCCTATGAATTTTTTAACTGCAATTGATTATAACTTTTGATTGTGAAGGAATTATGAAAGAAGAAATGATGTTGAAAAATTTTAAAAATATACTTTTATAGAGTCCACATTGTGCTCTTGAAAGAATGCTTTTGTTATCTCTATATCTTTTGCAACCTGAAGACGCAAAGCTTTTAAATTGTCAAATTTTATCTCTTCTCTTATTTTTTGTATAAAATGTACCCTTGTAAATTGTTCGTAAAAATTTCCTTCTTTATCAATGATATGTGATTCAATGTGAATGCGTTTTTGATCTTCAACAGTGGGGTTAAAGCCAACGTTTGTAACACTTCTAAATATTTCTTTATCTATCTCTGTTAAAGTTATGTATATTCCGTTTGGTGGTAATAACTTGTTGTGATTTTCAAATTTTAGGTTTATTGTAGGAAAGCCAAGATGTTTCCCTAATCCCTTACCTTTTTCAACTACTCCTTGCACGAAGAATGTGTGTCCCAAAAGTTTATTGGCTTTTTCTATGTCACCTTCCTTTATTATATCATGTATAAGAGAGCTTGACACAATATAACCATCTACCGTTATAGGCTCAACAGTAATAACTTTTATTTTGAATTGGTTGCCAAGTGTAATTAGGGTGTTTATATCTCCACTTTTCTTATATCCAAATCTGAAATTTTCTCCTACAACGACTACTTTTGTATTGAGCCTTTCAATTAATTCTTTTTCAACAAACTCTAAAGGGGATAATTTCATAAATTTGTTATCAAGGTTAGCAACATAACAAACATCAATCCCGAGTTTTTCTACTAAAAATAATTTTTCGTTTAATGTTGTGATGAGTGCTCTTTTTTTCTCTTTTAGTGGATGCATTGAAAATGTATAAACCAATGGGACTAATTTTAACTCTTCGCTTTGATTAAAGGTTTCTTCTATTAGTTTCCTGTGTCCGATATGGACACCATCAAACATTCCAATTGTAACTGCTGTGCTATGTTTAAAAGTGTCAAATTGTTTTAGTATCTTCATCAATAAGTATCTTAGGTGTAATACTATTCTCTTCTACTTTCCCAATACCAATAAAAGAATTCTTATCGTCAAACACGAGCACATTATCAATTGATTCTGGTTTACCTAACATATAATTAGTTTTGTTTCTTAAAATAACTGATGGAAGCGAGATTACTGACATAGGGTTAATAATACCTTTTGAAAAGTCATTATTTCTAAGTTTCGTTAGTGTGGTTGCATCTTCAATTGAGAGATTGCCTATCTTTGTCCTTACAATTGCAGAAAGTGTAGCAGGGACATTTAGCTTTTCTCCTATTTCGTATGCAAGTGCTCTCATGTAGGCACCCTTTTCAGACGCTACTTTTAAAATGAGTTTATTGTTTTTAAAGCACATATATTCTATATCAAGTATCTTTGCTCGTTTGAAAATTTCTATAAACGTCTCTTTTCTTGCAAGTTTGTATAGTTCAATGCCTTTGATCTTTTTTGCAGAAAAAAACGGCACTTTCTGTTTAATTTCACCCACAAATTGTGGAAGTATCTTAAGAAGATCATCTTCTTTGATATTTACAGTTTCCTTCTTAATGATTTTCCCTTGTGTGTCCCAAGTATCAGTTTCTATACCAAAAGTAATTTCAATGATGTATTCTTTTGTATCTAAATCAACATAGGGAAGAAGGCGAGTATATTTTCCTGTTGCAATAAACAATAGCCCAGTTGCCATTGGGTCAAGTGTTCCAAGATGCCCAATTTTTTTGATGCTCAATGCTTTGCCAATTTCGTTTAAAAGTTTCCTTGAAGTAATCCCGTATGGTTTAGAAACTAATAAGAAAGCGTTTTTCAACTTTTCCATTTTTTAATTGAACTCCTTCTGCCGTAAGTAGTTTTTCTTTAAGATAAAGTCCACCTGTAAAACCGTGTAAAGTTAAATCAAAACCAACAACTCTATGGCATGGTATTACAATTGGCAGCGGATTTTTTGCAAGGGCAAATCCAACAAAACGCGAATATCTCTTCGTTTTAAAGACTTTTAAAGATATATCACCGTAAGTTGAAACAAAGCCGAAAGGAATTTTTGCTACTTCAAATAGAATGTCTTTTATATCTGGTTTTATTACATTAAAATCTATTGTAAAAATGGATTTTTCACCTTTTACGAGTTTTTCAAATTCTTCGTTTTTGTAATGAGAATTTGCATCTTTAACAAATCTAACTCCTTTTATTAGGTAATGTTCTGTATCTACTTCTATTGGGGTACCTGCATAATCAATTTTTAATGTTTGCATACTAATATATTCTAACCTCTAAGCTTGACGGGGTGATAGTTTCAAGAATAACATCTTGAGGGACTCCCAATACAACTACTGGAAGGGTATAAGAGCCGTTATCAAGAGAAGAAGCATCAATAGAACATTTTATTGAATCTGTTTGCAAGGAGTCAATAACGCTCTTAAAGCCTTTTAAGACTATGTTTACATTATCCTGTGAAAGGGAGAACTGTTTTCCTTGTTGTGTAGTCACACTAACAGGAATGGTAAATGTTTTTGAAACAAGTGGTTCTACATCTATTGTTACACTGCAAGTATCAAAAGGATATGTGATGTTTTCAATTTTAGCCAATTTTACATCAAGTTTTGTTGATTGGGTAATTTTGGATGCATCTATTGGTTGCGTTTGAATTGATTGCAAATTGGAAATTATGTTTATAGGTCCACTTACAGTTATTACAGATGGGTCAACACTTATATTTTTTATTCCAAAGTTATACAATGGCGCAGAAGAAATTTCTGGAATAATTGGAAGTGTTATAAATGCAGTACTTGAAGATATGTTTAATTTTACAACAACATTAGATGGATTTAGGTAAATATTCTTTAAAGTGCTTGCATCTGTTGTTTCAACCAATAGTGGAAGGGTAAGCGTTGTTGCAGTAGTAATTTTTGATAGATCAATTTGGACATACACTCTTTTAATTTTTTCGAGTTCTGAAGTTGGTCCGCTAATCAAAGTTGTTGATGGTGTTATAATTGGGATTGATGGGTAAATCTGCTGTAGTAAAGGTGTATTAACAAATTCGCTTGTAATAGTGAATGTTTTGCTTGTAATAGTTTCAACTGCTACAAAGACTTTTTGGGGACTATATGATTTAATTTTTATTGCATTTGTTGGAGGTCGCACTTCGACATCGAGGTTGTAATTACCTTCTGCCTTCCCTGATAGGTCTACTGAGGCAAAGAAATCTGTATTATGCAAACCAAGGATGATTTTACTTGGTCCTTCAGCAACAATAGAAATAGGACTAATGTTATTTTGTATGTATGTTTCCTGCGGTAAGTTTATGGGGACAACTGGAACATTGTTAAATGTTTTTGTAATTAGTGGACCTTGAGTAATGCTTACATAATACCAAAGTGCAATACCTATAAGCACGGCAACCACTTTAATGTTAAAGATTCTATGTAAAAATTTCATCCCTTCTTCACCGTTTCCTTTTTTTCAAAAGCAGGTCTTACCATTACCAAAAGCATTCCCCTTAGTTCAAGAGGAGATAGATATCTTGTTAATTTTCCTCTTACTGCAAGTGAAATTATACCAGTTTCTTCTGAAACAACTATCCCAACTGCATCACTTTCTTCAGTTATACCACATGCCGCCCGATGACGAGTCCCGATGTCTTCTTTATCAAGTTCTTTATCCATTGAGAGTGGTAGAACGCATCTTGCTGCAGCGATTACTCCTTTTCTTATTATTACTGCTCCATCGTGAAGAGGAGAACTTGGGAAAAATATCGTTGTAAGAGTTTCTGCTTTTACTTTTGCTCCAACTTCAACACCTGTTTCAAGATATTCAGAAAGTGGGACCTCTCTTTCTATAACGATAAGTGCCCCTATTTTATTTAAAGACATTGTATTTACACTCTTTACAATTTCTTCAATAATTGACCTATAATCTTCTTCTGTTTCTAATTCTTGTAGTTTAATACCCTTTCCAAGGCCTGTAAACCATTTTCTCAATTCTGGTTGAAAAACCACCACAAGTAGGTATGGAAGGAAGGTAAAAGAGTAGTTTATTAGATTACTTGTAAGGAAGTGAAGTGTTGTTAAGCCAAGTTTATCTGATAAATAAGAAATGATAAATATACCTATAAAGTAAAGTGCAATTCCTTCTGCAAGTTGTAAAGTCCTTGTGTTGTAAATGGCTTTTAAAACAAAGTAAAATATTAAACTCACTATGAGGATATCTATTACACTTAGAACGATGGTTTTTGTCCCAATGCTATTAATTATGTCTAAAAATATTTTCATCCCAATCTATTTTCTCAAAAATCCAATTTTTTGCAAGTGTTTTAAATATTGTTTGTCTTATAAGGCTATAAATTAAAAAATTCTTCAAAATTTGGTAAAATAGTTGCGTGAAGAAAAAAGTAGTTGTGCTTTTAGGACCAACGTCAACAGGAAAAAGTGATATGGCTCTTAAACTCGTAAACGACTTTCCATTTGAGATTGTCTCTGCAGATTCTATGCAATTTTATAAAGGTATGGATATTGGCACTGCAAAAATAGATGCATCCATTAGAAAAAATTATTTCCACTATTTTATCGATATTATTGATGTAACCCAAGAATACAGTATTGCAAACTACAAAAGGGATTTTATGGAATTACAGGAGACTATTTACAAAAAAGGAAAAATTCCTCTAATTGTTGGGGGGTCAGGTCTTTACATAAGAGTCATTACTGAGAATTTTCCAGTTGAAAGATCTGCATCCAAAAGTGAGGATTTAAGAGAAAATTTAAACAATCTTTCACTTGATGAATTAAGAAAAATTGCTTTTGATTGTGACCCTATCCAAACTGAAAAAATTGGCTTTAGAGATAAAAAAAGACTTATTCGGCTTATAGAATATTGCAAACTTGCCAACTTAAGAATTTCTCTCGTTAAAAATGAGCCACCACTGTTTGAGTTTCTAAAAATCGGTCTAATAAAAGATAGGGCTAAATTGTATGAAGATATAAACTCAAGAGTTGACAGAATGATAGAAGTAGGACTTGTAAATGAAGTGATAAGATTAAGGGAGCATTATAAAAACTGGTCAATAACTGCAAGGCAAGCTATAGGATATAAGGAGATTTTAGATTATTTAGACCAAAAAATTACTTTAGAGGAAGCAATTGAACTTATTAAGAGGCATACAAGAAACCTCGCAAAAAGGCAGATAACTTGGTTTAAAAAAGAGAGAGATGTTAATTGGTTTGATGTGTATAATTTTGAAGAGGCATTTAACAAAATAAAAATTTTAGTGGAGAGTTTTTTGCATGAAAAAGATTGATGAGAGTTTAATTAAAAAGGGAGAAGCAATCGAAAAAGTAGTTGAGCCGCAATTTAAAAGTGTCGATAGTATTAGAGAGAAAAATTTTTTAAAGGTGCTCATTGCCTTTCAAACTGCTTTATTGCATGATTCTGATTTTGGTTTTACTTCTGGCTATGGTTATAACGACATTGGAAGAGAAAAGGTAGAAGCAATTTTTGCTAATATTTTTAAGGCAGAGGCTGCAATAGTGAGGCCACAAATAGTTTCAGGCACGCATGCAATTTCTATTACTCTTTTTGGTTTATTAAAGCCTAATGATACTTTAGTATACGCAAGCGGAAGGCCTTATGAAACAGGAGAAGGTATTATTGGTATAAGAGATATCAAAGGCTCATTAAAAGATCTTGGCATAAAATATGCGCAGTTTGATTTTAGAGAAGGTTTCAATGAACACCTCATAGAACAAGCAAGAGTTGTTGCATTCCAGAGATCAAAAGGTTACACGTTTAAAGATTCTATTACCATTCCTCAATTAAAAGAGGCAATTGTAAAAATAAGGGAAATAAATCCAAAAGCTATTATTTTTGTTGATAATTGTTATGGTGAATTTGTAGAAGAACATGAACCTACTGAAGTTGGTGCAGATGTTGTTGTTGGCTCATTGATTAAAAATGCAGGTGGAGCCATCGCTTTTACTGGTGGTTATGTAGTAGGTAGGGAAGAGCAAATAAATAGTATTGCTTCACGTCTTACTGCACCTGGTGTTGGAAAGGAAATTGGTCCTATGCTTGGTCTTACAAGAAATATCCTTCAAGGTATATTTTTTGCTCCACTTGTAGTTTCAAATGCTTTAAAAGGTGCAATTTTTGCTTCTAAATTGTTTGAAGACGAAGGATTTGAAGTTAAACCTCGCTATACCGATAAGAGAGGCGATATTGTTCAGGCGATTAAATTTGGGAATAAAGAACTATTGATAGCTTTTGCTCAGGCAATTCAAAACTTTTCACCTGTGGATTCAGATGCATTAATTGAACCCTCTCCTCTTGCAGGTTATAGTAATAAAATCCTAATGGCATCGGGTTCATTTATACAAGGCTCTTCAATTGAACTTTCCTTTGATGCCCCCTTAAAACCACCTTATGTAGGCTATCTTCAGGGTGGTGTGTATTATGAACATGTTAAATACGCTTCTCTTTATGGTTTGAATTACATTAGAAAATTTAAAAGTAAGTAAAATTGCCTTCTTTCTAACTCAAAATAAATCTTTTAAAAATTCAATAAAAATGGCATAAAACTATTGCATTTTTCTCAAATTTTGGTATAAATTGTGCGATAAGGTAAACTTACCTTACCACCTCTCTCTGCAAAGCACTCTTGCTTAAAGAGTGGCTAACGCAGGCAAACATGGAGAAGGAAAACTCCAGTTTAAAAAACCCTACGGCTGGACTGGTCGGAGGTTATGCCTGGATTAACCCAGGAAGCCCCTCATTAAGCAGGGTGGTTGTCACTAATTCTTTGGAAGGGGGTGGATGAAATGCGCACAGAAGGTAAACACATTATTATGGATGCATCTGGATGTGCTCCAGAACTTCTTAATGATTTGGATTACCTTAGATCTCTTCTTGTTGATGCAGCAAGAAGGGCTAATGCAACAGTATTGAATGTTGCGTTTCACCACTTTACTCCTCAGGGAGTTAGTGGAGTGGTGGTAATTTCCGAATCACATCTTTCGATTCACACGTGGCCAGAGTTTGGTTATGCTGCGCTTGATTTTTATACCTGTGGCGATATTGATCCTAAAGTTGCTTGTGAGTATGTTGCAAAAGAACTCAAGGCAACTTATGTCAAAACAACCGAAATTGCCCGTGGAGAAGTTAGCGAGGAAGGGAAATACAGCCATAAAACATTGTCTGTGAAAGAAAAAGTTTATGGAGAAGAGTTATCTTTACTTCCATGACCGTTTTGGAGGTGATGAAGAGCACCTTCATGGGATTTCAAAAGTTATCTATGAGGTGAGGACTCCCTACCAGTATATTCAAGTGGTAGAGAGTCCTACCTTTGGTAAATTACTCATTATCGATGGAGATGTTCAATCATCTCTTGCTGATGAATACATCTATCACGAATCTCTTGTGCATCCTGCAATGCTATGTTTAGAAAATCCAAAAGTAGTTGTGATTTTAGGTGGAGGAGAAGGCTCTACCCTAAGAGAAGTGTTAAAACACAAAAGTGTTTCAAAAGCGATTATGGTTGATATTGATAAGGACGCAACTGATATTGCAAAAGAATACATGAAGGAGTGGCACCAAGGAAGCTTTGATGACAAAAGAGCTACTCTTCTAAATACTGATGCAAGAGAATTCGTTGAAACAAGCCTTTCAAATAGTTCTGTTGATGTGTTCATTAGTGATCTAACAGAGCCGTACGAGCAAGGGCCTTCTTATAAACTATATTCGGTTGAGTTTTATAAAACGATTTTTAATCGATTAAAAGAAGACGGAGTTTTTGTTTTGCAAGCCTCGCTTTTGAGAATTACAGACTACAAAATGCATACAATCATTAGGAACACCTTAAAAAAAGTCTTCCCTATTGTGAGAAGTTATTTTGCATACGTGCCTTCATTTGATACTACTTGGGGGTTTGTTATTGCATCAAAAAAACATGATCCTAAAAACCTTACAAAAGAGGATGTTGATTACAGACTAAAAGAGCGTATTTCTTCAACTTTAAAGTTTTATGACGGAGAGACTCATTTAGCTCTTTTTAACTTACCTAAAGATATAAGAGCAATAATCGAAAAAGATACTGATGTAATAACCGACGAACATTACCTTCCTCTTAAAAGAAAAGAAAGTCTATGATTCTTATAAAAAATGTTTCTGCAATTCTTGATAAAGAGACCTACAGAGATTCTGTTAATATAGTAATAAAAGATTCAAATATTGCTTTTGTAGGTGATAACCCTCCTTATAGTGAGTATTCTCATATTATTGATGGTAGTTCTTACATTGCCTTACCTGGCTTTGTCAATACACACTCCCATCTTGCAATGACTCTCATGAGGGGTTTGGGAGAAGATTTACCGCTTAAAGATTGGTTAGATAAAGTTATTTTCCCCCTTGAAAGTAAATTGACTTACGATGTTGTTTATTTTGCTTCTCTTCTTGCAGCAATTGAGTCTATAAAAACTGGTACAACTACAACGGCCGACTTCTACTTTTACCCCAACGCTACTCTTAAGGCACTTTCCGAAATTGGTATGAGAGCTAATATTGGTATAGCGTATGCCTCAAAACCTTTTATGGATAATACAATCATTAAGAACGTAGAGACAAAGTTTAAAGAACTTGTAGATAAAGATAGCAAAATTCTTATAAGCCTTGCTCCACATGCACCTTACACAGTTTCACAAGAACTATTTAAGTTGACCTTAAATCTTTCTAAGAAACTTAATATAAAAATCCAAGTCCATCTACACGAAACAGAGCAAGAAGTTTTAGATTATTTGAAAACTTATACTAAAACTCCTATTGAGTTTCTTGCCTCTATTGGGTTTTTAGATGAAAACGTTATTGCTGCTCACTGTGTTTGGGTAAGTGAAAAAGATATCAAACTTCTTAAAAGAAGAAATGTATGGGTCTCTCTTAATCCCGAAAGTAATTTGAAGTTAGGGTCTTTCATCCCTCCTATTAACAAATTCGTTGAAGATGGTCTAAGACTTACTGTTGGAACTGATGGTGTTGCTTCTAACAATAATCTTTCAGTTTTAGAATCGATAAGACTAACTAGCATGCTTGCAAAAGGCATCTCAAGAAACCCAAAGCTTTTAACCGCAAATGAAGCCTTTGAGATCCTCACATACAATGGAGCGCAAGCATTGGGTTTTGAAAACGTTGGCAAGATAAAGAAAGGTTTTAAGGCAGATATTATTCTTGTTGATAAAAATACCGTAAATTTTATACCAAACCATTCACCAATCTCAAATGTAATCTATTCAATGTACCCAACTGATGTTGATACAGTAATAATAGGTGGAGAGATTGTTATGCAAAATAAGAAAATACTTACCATTGAAGAAGAGATTGTAAAAGAAGAGTTTAAAAAAATTTTTAAGAGTTTCTTTGATTAAAATTTAGGCTTTACTTTTCTAACAATTAAAATTGCAACCCCAGAACTTAGAGAGATGCTTACCCTGTTTTCATTTGCAAAATTACTCAGTGTGAGAGTTTCTCCTAAAGTAACCGTCTTGTCTTTTAATTTGTAATATAAACCTTTTGATTCTGTGAATTTCAAAGGAGGCAACATTGGAAAGACAGATATAATATCGTTTATCTCTGTTTCAATTTCTATGTGTTTATCAAAAATGTATATTTCTTCCTTGTTTTCAAGGATTTTCGCTGTTTTGCCAAGTCCAAAAACTTTGTAGAGGAGTGAAAGATTAAAAAGAATGTGGTCTGTTCTTCCACCAAGCATGTTTGTAAAGATAAGTTCATTAAATCCTTTTTCTACTGCATGATTTATTGCAATTTCAGTATCTGAGTAATCTTTTTCTTTTGGGTATTCAAGATAATCGATGTTTTTAAGTAAGTTTTTATTCTTTATTGAATCAAAATCACCTATTGCAAGATTTACTTTTACCCCAGATTCAAGGAGATACTCTGCGCCAGCGTCTATACCAATTACAAAATTAACTTTCTTAGATAGTTCTCTTAAAAACTGAGGTGGATTTCTGGTGCCATTTGCTACCAGTAAGCAACTTTTCATAATAAATTATACTATAAAAATCTCTTGGGTATAAATTTCAACTTTTTAAAAATTTTGAATTCATAGTAAAATAGGAAGAAAGGAGGTAAAAATGAATAAGTTATCTTTACCTACGTTTAATTTTTTGCAATACAACATGCAGTTTATAATCTCTGCAATTTTATTGGGTATTTTTCTTTTATTCGGAATACTAACTGCAATTGTTGCAAAGAAAAAGGGTAGAAATTCCTTTGGATGGTTTATACTTGGATTACTTATTGGCCCGTTTGCTTTAGCCATTATTCTTATTGCATTGCCTATCCATTATTATATTAAGGGTGGAGATGATGACTTATGAGAATTTTTATTGATAGCGCCGATCTTGAAGAAATTAAAACTGGTATCTCTTGGGGTATTATAGATGGTGTAACAACAAATCCTTCCCTTATTAAGAAGGCAATTGAAAAGTATGGAAAAGGTAACTTTTCTATGGAAGATTACATTAAAGAGCTCTTACGTGTTGCAGGAAGGTTGAGGCCTGTTAGTCTTGAAGTTGTTAGTGTAGATACAAAGAATATGGTCATAGAAGGTGAAGTGCTTTATACCAAATTTAACTATGTTGCAAATAACGTCGTAATAAAAATTCCTATTAATCCAAACATTGGTGCAGGAAATAACTTTGATGGTTTATTAGCCGCAAAAGAGCTTAAAAATAGAGGCATTCCAGTTAATATTACACTTGTAATGACTGCAGAGCAAGCAATGTTAGCAGGAAAAATAGGAGCAGATTATGTAAGCCCTTTTATAGGAAGAATAGACGACTTTTTAAGAACAAACGCAAATTTACCTTTTAAAAAAAGCGATTATTACCCAGAAGAAGGTATTTACTTAGGAGATAAGTTGTTGGAAGATAACGGTGCTGTAAGCGGAGTGCATATGCTTTCCATGATTAAAGAAATCTTTGAAAATTATCACTTCAATACTAAAATAATAGCAGCATCCGTAAGAAACGCAAGGCAAGTAAGAGAAGTTGCGCTACTGGGGTGTGATATTGCAACTGTGCCTTTTTCTGTTTTGGTAGATCTTGTTAATCATCCAAAGACAGAGGAAGGAATGAAGAATTTTATAAAGGATGTAGAGGAGGAGTACAAGAAAATTTTTGAGAAAGGAGTGTAAAGATGGTTGAAAACGAAAAAGAACTAATACACTATGAGAAAGTTGGAGACATAGTCGACACACTTATTGACTTAATGCTTAACTACAGACAGAGTGGGCATCCAGGTGGTTCAAGATCAAAGATGCACATGTTCGTCACTCTTATGCTTTCGGGCTTTCTTAAATACGATATAAGAAATCCTGAGAAGAGATTCCAAGATCGTTTTATACTTGGAGCAGGGCATACCATACCCCTTGTGTATGCTACACTAGCAGTCTTAAATGGTATTTTACAAAAGAAATACGAAGAAACTGGTGACGAAAAGTTTAAATTAAGAAGAGAATTTGCACTTCTACCTGAAGATTTACTTGGTTTTAGAAGAAATAGAGGGCTCTCTGGACATGCTGAGTTTGAAGGAAAAACCCTCTTCCTTAAATTTAACACAGGCCCATCTGGACACGGAATTACTGCAGCAGTAGGAGAGGCGTTTGCTTTAAAAAGAGCAGGGTTAAATAAAAATAAAGTGGTAGTCATTGAAGGTGATGCGGGCTTAACTCCAGGTGGTTTCCATGAAAGTATTAATTCTGCTTGGGCATTGGGTTTAGATAATCTTTTCTTCCTTATCGATTGGAACAACTACGGTATTGATGACCATCCTGTTTCAGAGACTGTTTATGGTACACCAAAAGAATGGTTTGGTTGTCATGGTTGGAGGGTAGTTGGGACAGAAAACGGAAGCGATTTTATAGAAGTTTATAAAACAGAACAAGAACTTTTTGATGAAAAGAATATTCAAAAAAACATTCCTAATGTTGCATATTTCAAAACAAGAAAAGGAAGAGGTTATCTAAAGTATGATAACGCTTCCCATGGTGCACCTCATAAGATGAACGATCCACTCTTCTGGGAAACTAAAAAAGACTTCCAAAGTAAGTATGGAGTCCAATTCGTTGGTTTTGGGGAACCTGCACCCAAAAACCAAGAGGAAATTTACAAACAATTTAAAGAAAACATTGAAGTGGCAATGAGTGTTGCTTTTAGCGATAAAGAATTACTTGATTTTGTTGCAAATAGACTTATTGATATTGCAAATAGTATCCCAGATACAGTTGAAACCTTTGAGCTTTTAGGAGAAAATCCAATTAAGGATCCTGCCCTTTACGACTATAAAAATTATCCAAAGGATCTCTTTTTTGCACCTGGGACAAATGCAGCAAATAGAGAAGCTTTTAGTAAATGGGGTGCTTGGATTAATTCGTATGTAGGAAAGAAGTATGGACGTCCACTTTTCTTAGCAATGTCAGCAGACCTTGCAGATTCAACACAGATATCAGGTTTTGCAAAACCCTATGGTGATTTTCCAGGGTTTGGCTGGTTTGATAAGGAACACAATGAAAAAGGTATTCTCCTACCGCAAGAGATTACAGAATTTGTTAACTCTGGTATTTCTGTTGGGGTTGCTGCCGTCAACTTTGCTAAGAATCCGTTTGAAGAATTTAATGGTTTCTACACGGCTTCTTCAACTTACGGCTCTTTTGCCTATTTAAAATACGGAATGATGAGGCTATTTTCACAGTTAGCTCAAGATTGTCAACTTAAAGTTGGTAAAACAATTTGGGTTCTTGGACACTCTGGTCCTGAAACTGCTGATGACTCAAGGACTCATTTTGGTATATTCGCTCCAGGTGTTAGAGATTTATTTCCACAAGGCCATGTGATTGATCTTATACCTTGGGAGGCAAATGAAGTTCCAGTTTTGTTAGGTAAGGCACTTTCCCTTGATGCGCCTATTATTGCTCTTGTGCTCACAAGACCTCATGTTCCAATACCTAATAGAGAAGAGTTAGGTTTAGCTTCTTACTTTGAAGCTGCGCATGGAGCTTACATTTTGAAAGATTTTGACCCTAATTTAGAGATAATGGGGACTGTGATTGTTCAGGGAACAAGTTCTACTCTGTCAGTTATTAAAGTCCTACCACAACTTAAAGAGGCAAAACTCAATGTGAGAATTGTTTCTGCTCCTTCTTATGAACTCTTTAGAAGAGAACCACAATCATATAAAGATACTGTTCTTCCTTGGAAACTTTTCCATGATGCAATGGTTATTACAAATGAGTCTGTTAAACTTATGCATCATTGGATTGCTAACCCTATCGTAGAAGAATATTCGCTTTCTTCGGATTGGGATAATCGATGGAGAACTGGTGGCACTGTAGATGAAGTTGTTGAAGAGGCTCACCTTGATCCTAAACATGTATTTGAAGGAATTGAGCGGTTTGTTAAAGACCGTGAAAAAAGGTTAAGAAGAATAGAAGAGATTGTAAAATAATTTTTAGTTTCTTTTCATAAAAGGGGCTAACTTTTTAGCTCCTTTTTGTATTTATTTTGAAGAATATTTTGCAAAGAATTTTGCTGAAAATCGTTAAAAATTTAAAATTTCTTTGTAAATGTTAATTGATGATTTTATCACTTTAACTTTTGTTGTAGTTCATAACCCTTATTTATGCCTCACCTTTGTCATTTCAATTTTCTTCATCACTCTGACTTGTTGTCTTTTGCATTTGTGAAGTCATTGTTAACGAAGTGAAGAATCTCATCCTTTTGCAGTTTTTTCATTATTCGGGAGAGTCTTAAAGGGGTTCTGTTTTCCCATTTAACTTTTATATACTTCGTTATGGAGTTTACACTTAGCAAAGCGAATGTGTTTAGGATGACTACAAAGACTCATTATAATGGTGCAAAGCCCACTTTTTTATTCCAAAGTGAAAACTTACTCTGCTATTCTTCTTGAAAGACATTTACCGAGAGAGAATCTTGTTTGAAAAATTTTGAGAAATTTTTAACTGTTCAAAGAAAATCTGTTTGTAACTTAACAATCGCCTAATTAGTGCAAATTAAATCAATTTTCATTTTTTGATAAGCTATTGACAAAAAATATTTTTATATTAAAATATTAATTGTGAAAATAATATTTAATATAAAGAAAAATTTAGGTAAAAAAATAGTTTATACGTTAATAAAATTAATAATAAAGAAAAAATTAACTAATTTTAATAGTTTTACGTGTAATTACCGATACTTTTTAGTGTTAAGTAATTTAAAAATTAAATTTCAAATAATCCAGAAAGGGGGTTATTAAAATGAGTAACGAAATTAAGCCTAACTACACATTAGACGAAAGAGGTGAGGTGTGTCCAATTCCTGACGTGGACACAAGGAGAAAACTTAAGGAGATGAAGTCAGGAGAAGTCCTTGAGGTATTGATTGATTATGCACTTTCTAAGGAAAGAATTCCAGAAGGCGTTAAAGAGGTCGGTGGAGAAGTTCTTTCTATCGAAGAAATTGGCCAGAGCGAATGGAGAATTCTTATTAAAAAAATTTAAAGGAGGTATTCAATGGATCCAAGACTACAAGGTCTTTTGGTTGGCATTCTTTTCGGTGTAGTTTTACAGAGAAGTAGAATGTGTTTTAACTCAGCAATAAGAGACGTTAAGTTAACTAAGGATAATTACCTTTTTAAAATGGCAGTTCTTGCAATCCTTGTAGAAACTATTGGCTTCCAACTTGCAGCATCACTTGGTTGGATAAAGTTAAATCCACTTCCTTTTGTGCCATTAGCTCAGATTATTGGTGGTTTTCTATTTGGTATGGGAATGGTGTTAGCAGGGGGCTGTGCAAGTGGTATTACTTACAGAATAGGTGAAGGTTATATTACCGCGTTTGTTGCAGCAGTATTTTTTGGTATTACAGCCTCGGCCGTAAGAGGCGGGCCATTGACATTCTTTAATAAGTTATTAGGCACCCCTATAACAACTACAAATAACCCTTCTAATGTTTACGCAACAGCAGATGGAAAAGCAAACTTAACAATTGCAAACCTTTTTAATATCAATCCTTGGATCATTGCTATCGTTTTTGCAATAATACTTTTAATTGTATTAATACTTTTGAGAACAACCGAGAGAAAAGTAACTGGTCTTAACTGGATTTACGGTGGCATTGCGTTAGGTATCGTTGGAATTATCGGATACCTTTCTCAAAAAAGTTATGCTCTTGGAATCACTGGTGGCTGGGTAAATCTTTTTAGAGTTACTACTGGAACTGTTGATTTAACAAAACCCGTTCCATATAACTGGATAGGAATGGAAGTTTTTGGAGTAATTATTGGAGCTTTTATAGCAGCTCTTTTTTCTAAAGAATTTAAGTTGAGGATGCCTAAAGATCCCAAGACTTTTTTACAGGTTGCTTTAGGTGGTGTCTTAATGGGTTTTGGCGCAGCCGTTGCTTATGGATGTAACGTCGGTCATGTTTTGTCTGGTCTTCCACATTTAGCGATTAGTTCAATCGTATTTACAATTTTTGCTGTTGCTGGTAATTGGTTAATGGTTTGGTATCTGTTTGAAAGAAGATAATTTTTTCATTGATAGGAGGTATATAATGCATATAACAATTCAAGCAAATGTTCCACCTTATACCAATGCTGATTTAGATACTGCAATTCATTTTGCTGAAGCTTTCTTGAAAAGAGGGCATAAGGTTTCAATATTTTTATTTTCAGATTCAGTTCTTGCGGTAAATAAACTAGTTAAACCAATGAGAATTGACAGAAATATTCCTGAGAAGTTGAAAGAACTTGCACAAAAAGGCGTTGAAATAAATATTTGTGGACTTTGTGCTGACTATAGGGGACTTACAAATGAATTGAATATCGAAGGTTCAGTGTTCTCAGGTGTTCCCGAAATGGCGCACCTTTTGTTTGTGTCTGATAGATATATAAACCTTATGCCTTAGGAGGTTAAAATGAAAAAAGTGTTATTTATTGCTTACAATTCTCCTTCAGGATCTATTTGGATAAACGAAGCTTTTAGAAGTGCATTTGGTATGTATGGAGAAGATGTAGAACCAGCTGTAATGTTAGTTAAAGATGCAGTATTAGTCTTAAGGTCTACATGCAAACCTGAATTATTAGGTTGTTTATCTTTAACAATACTTGATAGATATCTTGATAAATACAATACAACCGTTTATGCACTTAAAGAAGATGTAGAGCACTTTAACATCAAACAAGAAGAAATTGATAAGAGATGGAAGATACTACAGTTTGTTTCAAAAGATGATTTTCCGAACTTTTTGCACTCTTTTGATAGAGTTGTAATTTTTTAAGGAGGCTTTAAAATGGCATTAATAATTGTGAAGAAGAGCCCAAATGAAAAAATTTCTGAATTTTTGTTGAGTAGTGCGCTACCAGGTGATAAAGTGCTTTTCATACAAGATGGTGTTATTTTCTCAATTTTCCCTTCTGTAAAAAGTTTAGTGAAAGAAGGGGTAGAGCTTTTTGCAATTAAAGAAGATTTTTTAGCAAGAGGTTTTCAAGAAAATACTTCGCAAGTTTCTCTTATTGACTACGATGGTTTTGCAGAGTTGGTGGAGAAAGAAGAAAAAATAATATCTTAATTTGAATTCAATAAGTAAGTAAAGTGCCTGGGTTTTAATAAAGACTTAGGCACTTTTTAATTTTTTAAGGTATAATTCAACATGAAGTTCAAAGAAAAGCCATTGTATAGAAAAGAAGAAATTGGAAATAGTATTACTCACGGTGTAGGGACTGCTTTAAGTATTGCAGGGTTAGTGCTCCTTATTATTAAGGGCGTAAAGAGTAATAATCCAGTTGCTTTATTTTCTTATTTAGTTTTTGGAATTACCCTTATTTTGTTGTATTCGTCTTCAACTTTCTACCATTCTTTTTACATCAACGTAAAAAGTAAAAAAGCTAAGTATTTTTTAAGGCTTTTAGACCATTCGGCAATCTATCTTTTAATTGCAGGGACTTATACTCCATTTTCTCTTTTAGGTATCAAAGGGGCTCTTGGATTTCGTATTTTTATTGCAGTTTGGCTAATTGCAATTATCTTTATAATTTTAAAAATTTTCTTTGTTGGCAGGTTTCCCGTCCTTTTCACTTTGAGTTATCTAATAATGGGGTATTTGGTTGTTTTTTCTTTTAAAGCACTTGTAATGAATATAAGCGAAGGATGTTTAATACTACTCATTGCAGGTGGACTTGTTTACACGCTTGGTGTTGTTTTTTATGCACGTCAAAGTTATAGATACAACCATTTTGTATGGCATTTCTTTGTAATAGGAGGAAGTGTCCTCCATTATTTAGCAGTATTGCTTTTCCTCTAATTTACAAATCAATTATTACAAAATAGGGTTTTTAAAGTTTTTTAAACAGAAGTTATTCTTCTACCTCTTTTACAATTAGTTTTACTCCATCTATCCTTACAACAATAACTTTTTTATTCACAGGGATTGTTTTGCCATCTTCACTTATTGCAGTCCAGTATTTGCCATAAATAAATACTTCACCATCATGGTTTAAATCTCCTACCTCTTTTGTTACAAAACCAATTTTTCCGATAATAGATTCCACATTCGTCTTGTAAGGCTTTTTGATGAGATTGAGTTTTCTTTTTAAGATAAATTCAGAGGCTAAAATTAGCACTAAAGAGGTAAGTATAAAAATGGCAACTTGAACGGGTAAGCTCACCTCTAAAAAATTAAAAATTAGAGTGATAATTGCAGCCACACTAAACCAGATTGCAAAAAATGTTGGAGTTATAACCTCGACAATTAGGGAGATAACGGCAATGATTATCCAAGTATTTGTTATTTCTTTCATATTAATTCCTTTTATTTGTTTGTTTCTCCACCTTTATTTTCTTCTTTAAATATCTCTTTAATTGTGCCTAAAGAACCAAGTAGTGCCGATGATTCATATGGGAGGAATATCTTCGTTGATTTTCCATCCGCTATTTTCATTAGAGTGTCAAGGTAATTAATTGCAATAATATCTTTTGTGGGGTTGCCTTTGTGTATGCCTGTAAAGTACACTTCCACTCCCTCTCCTCTTGCTTTTGCAACAGTAATGATTGCCTGTGCCTCACCTTCAGCTTTGAGGATTTGTGCTTGTTTTTCTCCTTCTGCGCTAAGGATTTTTGCTTGTCTTTCACCTTCTGCTTTAAGAATGGCAGCTTGTTTAACGCCCTCTGCCTCAAGAATAGTTGCTCTTTTATCTCTTTCGGCTTTCATTTGTTTTGTCATCGCTTCTTGTATTTCAGGTGGTGGCATAATTGATTTAATTTCAACTCTACTAACTTTTATTCCCCATGGATCTGTTGCGATATCTAAGTCATGCCGCAAGGTTTCATTAATCTTTTCTCTTGAGGTAAGAAGTTCGTCAAGCGTTAGATCGCCGCATACATTTCTTATAGCAGTTTGAGTGAGTTTTAAGATGGCTTGATCAACGTCTTGCACTTCATATACGGCTTTAACAGGATCAATTACCATATAGTACATGACGTTGTCAATTTTAACTACAACATTATCCTTTGTAATTATTTCTTGTGGTGGATAGTCCCACACTTGTTCCCTAAGATCAACTATCTTCTTCACATTTTCAAAGAAAGGAATTATTACATGCAATCCGGGAGTAAGAACCCTTGAAAATTGCCCCAGTCTTTCAACGATTGCTGCTGTTGCCTGATGAACAATGATTACTGTTTTAGAAGCAACCGAAATAACAAATGCGATTAAAATTACATACAAAATATACGTTAACATTTTTACCTCCTTCTATTTTTATTTTATTACTAATTTTTATTTTTATCAATACTCCAAATTGCTTCACTAAAAATCAGTTCAAAATTAAATTCACCTTGCATAAAAGTCTATTCAAAACTTCAAAGAAGAGTAGGATAAAATTAAGAAATTTTAAAGAAAATGGGAGAAGAAGATTTTATGATTTTATACTTAAAAGAGCTAAGCGGTTATGAAGGAAAAAGTAACAAGATACCAGAAAATGACAAAGAAGAAAGGTTATATACTTTAAGAATTTGTAGAACTCATAGGTTGACCAAGATGTCTTGCTTTATGCTTTGAAATTGTATTGAAAAAAGTTTTTGTGATTTAAAAATAGAAAAGTTTCGTGTGTTAATTTAAATGAGGCAACCAAATAATATTTCGTAGAATCGCATGAAAAGACTGCGATTAGAAAAGAGTAAAGAAAATTACTTAAGACAACACAGTAATTATATAAGGTTCCTAAGAGATCGTAACTTATGCAGATACTGAATTGAGAAACAAAACATTATTTTTCCTGTTGGAGAATAGAGTTAATTCTTTTGTAAAAATCATTCTCCAAAAGTAAATCTTCGTGAGTTCCAACTCCTTTTATCTTCCCATTTTCTAAGACTACTATTTTATCTGAAATTTTTGCAGTAGAAAGTCTATGAGCAATGATAATAACTGTGCTAATATTTTTAAGCTTCATAAAAGCATTATTAATTTTATTTTCAGTTTCTAAGTCAAGAGATGAAGTAGGCTCGTCAAAAATGAAAACTTTTGGAGAAAGTATTAATGCCCTTGCAAGAGCTACCCTTTGCGCTTCTCCTGCTGAAAGGTTAATACCTTCTTCACCAATTATAGTATCAAGGCCATTAGGAAGTTTATAAAGAAAATCTAAAGAAGATTCTTTTAAAGCCCATTCTATTTTCTCTTTACTTACATTTGTTGAGCCATAAGTAATATTTTCATACAAAGTGCCATTAAAAACATAGTTGTTGGAAAGAAATAATTTCACTGCTTTCCTAAGTGAAGTTAATTTAATATCCCTTATATCAACTCCATCTAAAAGGATTCTACCTTCCTTTGGATCAAAGAACCTTACAAGTAGTTTTGCAAGAGTCGTTTTACCAGAGCCAGTAGGACCTACAATGGCAGTGATTGAATTTGGATGAAATTCAATATTTATGTTTGATAAAACATTTTTATCTTCGTAGCTAAAAGAAACATTCTCTACACTAATCCTTCCTTCTTTTGGAACAAAATCTACTGCATCAGTTTTTTCTACTACATCTCCCTTAATTTCTAAGTACTCTTTTACTCTCATAAGATTTACCCGCACTCTCTCTAATGAAAGAATTAGATTCGTAAGAGTTGCAATTGGTTGGTAAAGAATGTTCATAAATATTAGAAACCCCGTTAATATTCCAACTGTTGCCTTTCCATGTATTGCAAGTAATCCACCGTAGAAGAGAACAACAAAAGAGCAAGTATTATAGACAAACCACTGCAGAGTATCAGAGAATCTGGAAATCATAAAAGTTTTTATTTCTATTTTGATGAGTTCCTGTAGTCTCTTAAAGAAATTCTTCTGCTCAACTTCTTCTGCAGAAATAGCCCTAATAAGTTGGATTCTTATAAAATGCCCAACTGTATAACCATTAATCTTTTCTCCTTTTTCTCTTGATTTCTTTGTCCAGTTAAGGATTGGTCCTCTAAAACGAGCTACTATGAATGCCTGTATAACAAGAAGTATAAATACAAATATTGCAAGTGTCAAATTCCACTTGACCATAAAAATAGCACTTGTAAGAAGCACAAGTTGCATCGGAACTGTAACAAGAATTTCCCTCCATGAATCTACAAGCGAGTCACTATCTCCAAGAAGACGAAAAGTTATCCCTCCACTTGCTTCCTTCTCATAGAAAGTCAATGATGCATATTGAAGATGCTTAAATATGTCGAGTTTGAGTTTTGCTGCAATTTGCTTAAAGGCCTTAACTAAAACGAAGTCTGAAATAAGGAAAGTAACTAAAAAGACAGGAAGCAAAAGAAATGAAAAGAGGACTAATGGTTTAAAATACGAATGATTCTTACCAATAATTACAAAATCAATCAAGAACCTTGTGATTAAAGGGAAAATTACCCAGCATATTTCCCCAATAATACCGAAGATAACACCTACAATAACGTCTCTTAAGTGACCCTTAAGATAGTGAAACAGCAAAGAAAAATATGCTTTTATATCTTTTTTCATTTGAATGTGCTCTTAATATAACTAACAATCAATGTAGAGGCTTGCTAAGAAGCCTATACAATCAATATTTATTGAGATAGAATTTGAATTAGACAACTTTTAAGCACCTCTACTTGCTATTTCAACCCTATTTACCCGCTCTATCGAAAGCCATGTGAATATGAGAACCCAAAGAATTCCAAAGACCCATGCAAGTTTTGTTGGATTCTCAAAAAAGAAATTACGAACAACAAAATCCATAACTTTACTATCCTTGTAAGTATGATAAAGGTCAGCCATAATTCTCATTATTATGAAAATTGCACCTATAGAAGCAATGCTACCTATTACAAGTTTACCTGGTAAGAGTGTTGATACAAATACTGCAAAGCTAACAAACATAAATATCCTTAAGGTGTTTAAACCTATTCCTCTTACCAACTCTGTTGTTTTCATATTGTATACCGTTTTATCTAATTCTTTCAACCCTTGTAGACCAAAATGTCCAAGTAATGCACCTGTAACTAATGATATTAAAACAAGAGTAATAAGAATTTGAAGGAGGATAAACATATAAAAGGTTATAGATTTTTTTAGCATCCAAACTCTTCTACTTTGCCCACAGGTTAAATGCGTTAAAAATGTTCCCTGTAGATACTCAACATTGAATAGAAGGTCTGAAAAGAGAATGAAAAAAATTGGGATACCATACTCCGTAGTGCTAGCAATAAAATGCAAACCCATTGCTAATCCACCTACCGGTTCTTTGGTATGTGCTTTAATAGATATCCCTGCTATGATACTTATAATCACAAATATTGCCTGTATTACAATCCACTGTTTTTGTTTAAAAAGAACCTTCATACGATTACCTCCTTATGGATTGTTTTGTCTACAAGATCTCCGTAGAGATCGGGATTTGTCCCTGCTATAATAATTGTCTCTCCTTTTGATTTGTAGTCATGTAGGAAGTTTAACAAAATTCCTTGCCTTTTTTCATCAAGTGCAAGTTCAGGTTCATCCCATATGAAAACCTGAGGGTTTGTTAAGAGAGATAGTGTTAGTTGCGCTATTCTTCTCATACCATGAGAACCTCTCTTGTATAGAGTATTAAAATCTATATCCCAAATTTTTATATACTCATCCAATGTTTTCTCTACTCCATCCTTTAATCCCTTTTCTTTTGCAAAGATAAGCACATTTTCTTTCAAACTGAGATCGCTATAAAATCCCATTCCATCAATCATTACTCCAACTTCCTTTAGAACCTTTGGATTGCGGTGTGGATCTTTACCTAAGAGACTTACCCTACCCTTTTGAGGAGGGATAATACCACACATAATCCTTAACAGTGTGCTCTTACCTGCCGCATTCTTACCAACAATGTAAACAAACTCTCCTTTCTCTACCTTTAAAGAAAAATCTTCTACTATTTTCAGTACTTTAGAGAACCGAAAACTCACATTTTCCATTAAAACTTCTGTCATTTTTTTACCTCCGTTTCCAAATTTTTTTGAGTATATTCCATTTTTGAATTTTTGTCAATAAAAGAAGATAGTTCTTTAATTAATTTTTATTTGCTCATTATCTTTTTCCTTTTTATTTCAAATCCAAAACTGCATTTTTGCAAAGCCTGGATTTAGTTTTCTTAAATTATTGAGGAGTTTGTTTAAAAAAGGCGATTTAGAGAAGTTTATCTTTTTCACTTTCGTTGGAAATTTTTCTTCATAAAGAGTGTTTGCATAATAAATAATATAAAGTAGCAACACGATAAAGAGAAATAGTAATAAGGCGTTAAAAACTTTTGCATAATAATCTGAATGAGTCAACAATAGTAAGAAAAGGTGGACAAGTGAAACTGTGCATAAAATTTTTGAAGCTTTTTTGTGTGTTTTCTTCCAAATTTCCGGGTCTGAAAGTGTTGCAGGGATCCTAATCCCCAAAATTGGGTTCCTCTCACTTACCAAAAAGATAAGGCACAATACTAAAATAATTCCATCAATCCAAATAGAAATTAAGTATAAGTTCATTTCACATTAATCTCTTTAAGAAACTTATTTATCTCACCCTATGGGGTATGGGGGTTCCGGTACACCTGTTACTGCATGCCAAATCCAAATATACATAAACTCTGAAGCAACAACAAAATCTACAAGTGCTAACACAACCTGTGGCTCTAATTCATTTCCACTTCCTCCCGCACTCTCAATCGTCGGGCTTTCTTAGTTTTGCATTTTAGTTTACCTCCTTTAAACTAATGTATATATCTTCCTTTAACTTATCATTGTTCGCTTAACTCTTTATCATTTTTTCAATCAACTTATGTTACTTTGTCGCAACTTGTTTCGTAGAATCTAATTTTTTTAAGACTATAAACTTCGAAATTATTATTACGATACTTGATGTAATAACAATGAACCATACTGAGATTGCTCCCTGTAAATTAGTAATAATTGGAGTTGCAATGATAAATGTTTGGATTACCACTGCAAGAAGGAAGTAGAGTATTATTCTCTCTTTTATAAGTCCATAAAAAATTAGAATCATAAGGCTTGTACTTAGGCCAATTTTAAAGACCTCCTCTGCAAAAATCATGTTGTAATTTGAGTTAGTTAATATTGAAATTACTGATTCAGTAAACCCAAAAAAAGCACCGCACAAACCACCAAGAATCAAAGGATTATTCCTTTTGACTTTAAAAATAATAAACGGGAATAATGTCTTTAAAAAGTTTTGAAAAAGGACAATTATAAAAGAAAATAGAATTATCCAAAGGACCGAATTCGAAAAAGAAAATACTCTTAGAACAAATGTTTTTAAAAAGAAAAATATAATAGCACTTAAAGCTCCAAAGATTGCCGAAAGAAAATTAATAGGCGAAAATTTCAAAAATGGATAAGGGAAAAAGAAATAAATCCAGATAAAAGTAACTCCAAGAAATATCATCGATAATAAAATATAATTATTCATATCCTCACCTATTTCCTTTTATCCTTGCCTCAAGTTCTTTTAAAAAGCCTTCTTCATCTGCAGGTGTTATACCGTACTGCTTCCCATCGCTGGTTTTAATAAGTAGAATGTTTTTAAGGGCACTTGTAGAATACATTTTTATAATACCTTTATTTCCATATGGAACATTAAACAAAGCATATCCTGGTATTCTCCAGCTTGAAGTAACATCTAAAGTTAAATCAGTTTTTTCTAAACTTTTAATCTTTCCATAATCAATCTTTGAATAAAATGGTCCACAGACAAGATAAAGTCCATCATCTCTGATTTCATATCTCATTGTATGATAAATAAGTAAACCAAAAAGAAGAAAAATTAAAAGAAGCCCAAAAGGTATACTTCTTAAAATAATGGTAGTTATTGCCGATCCCTCTTGCTTAAAAACCCAAATAACACCTCCTAACACAAGCGCCACAAATATAATGATCAAAGAAAGAAATACATAAGCCCATTTTGAATACTTAGGTCTAAAGATTAGAGAACCTCTAATCTCTCCTAACTGTTCTGTCGTTGAACTTTTATAGTTTTTCATTTTTACCTCCTCGTATTATTACATATTATTACAGTTAGAGATCAATGATCAATATACCTATGGACCTGTATCCAAAGAGTATCGTAACTTACTACCGCGGCTGCAGTCGCCACTATTAGTGACCATGCTACTGCAGCAAGCATAACAAAAATAAAACCATCTGGATCTGTTCCTCCACTTCCTACTGCACTCTCAATCGTCGGGCTTTCATTGTTTTGCATTTTAGTTTACTTCCTTTCTTATTATATCTTTAAGCATAAATTAAACGAATTCCTTTCTTTGTTTTTCTACTTTTTCAATAAATTCTTTAGCATAGGAAAGAGAATAAATCACTAAATCTTTTCCAAAACCAAGTTCGTTTTTCAATTCCCCTTCTTTTACAAATCCTTCTTCCAACAAGAACTTCTTGAGAGTATCATTTACTGGTTCTGTATCTGTTTCATAAAATTCAATCTTTGAAATATGCCTTACAGCTAAATACGGAAGATAATCTCTTGAATATTTAAATAACTCGCTTAAAAACTTCTCAGGGCAGATTACCAATCTCAAGGCAGCACTAAATTCCTTTGGGTGAGCAGGTAATGAAATACTTATCATTCCCTTTATCTCCGAATCCTTCCTTAACAGGAAAAATTCTTCAAAAAATTTAAAGAGTTTTTGCCTTAATACTAATTCGGAATATTCACCTTGCGTAATTAATGGATTCTTGTAGAAAACTATTCCTCCTTGAAGACCCTGTACATCTTCCATTAATTTAATAAAACTTTCAAGATCTCTCAGGTTGTCTTCTTGAGCAATGAAAAGAGAGTAGCCGTCAGTAAGAGGTTCTTCTTTCTTATAGAGGAAAGGATTTTCGCCATCCCACTCTACAATTCCCAGACGTGTAAAGGAACTTAAAGTCCTAAAAATATCAGCCTTAACTTTCTCTTTAGGCACTCTAAAATATTTGTTGATAAAATGCAATTCTATCTCATTCATTGTTCTGCTTCCATCGGTAAGTTCTAATATTTCTCTTGCAGTAGGGTTGATTATTAGCTCCCTTGCTTCAGGATGCACTTTTGAAGTAATGGTTCAATATCCCTCTTTCTCTTCTCTTTCATAAAGGAGGTTCTCTTTCTTAAACATTGGTTTTGCTTCTTTCATCTACTCCTCCTAAAAGATTATCGTCTATAATATCTATTGCAATGTCTTCATCAAACCAAACAACCGGTATCTCCTCATCGCTTCTTCCCATATCCTTAACACATACAATTCTTTTTGCAAACTCCTTTACTTTTGTAATTTCTCACATCCTTGCTAAACCCTTATCCCAATATTCACTGAATTTGTGTCTTCTTATATTACCAACAGTTATAGGAAGATATGGCGAAACTTGTATAGAACCATCTGCTTTTACTCCCACAAATGTGCTACAATGCTCTACAATTGTTGGAAAACGGATTAGATGGTCAACTGGATCTCCCCATTCAATGTTCGTATCATGATTCAATGGGATTGAAAATTCACTCGTTATTCCTACTTCAGTGAGTTCTACATTATACCTCCTTATCTAAAACTTTCTCTTTTCTAAACTTTTCCATACCTAACTAACCCTCATCTAATGATAGGATATTTTTTTTTTTTTTTTTTTTAAAAGTCAAGAGTTTTTTGAAAATTTTGAAAAATTTTTTATAAATTCTTTGGAAACCAAACAATAAAAATTATGAAATAGGCTTTTAAAAGAAACTTATCTAACTAAACCAGATTAAACACTCTTTTTGCTTCTTAACCCTTCTTTAGATGAATCACTACTTTTATTCCAGTAATCTAAGACTACATATTTCACTTCCAAACAACAATCTATTTTTTCTTCTTCAATCCAATGAAGCGTATAAAAAATTATCAAAAATATTTTCTATCAAAACTTATTTGCTTTGGAAAAAAATGATTCAGTTAAAAGAGTTTCATAGAAGACATTTTTTGTAAATATTAAAAGTTTTTGATAAGTCTTTTTTTTGTATAATTTAAGTAGAAGATTATTTGTGTAATAAATAACAATTAATAAGGAGCGAAGATGAAAAAAATTATTATAATTTTTATTTTGATTTGTTTTTTTGTTTACTTAGTACCATCTTCTTATGGGTTATCTTTTTCTCAAGTAAAAACAAACGCCTTAAATATTATTTCAAAAGATGCTAATGTTGTAGCAAAAACTTTTGATTTGCCTTTAGGTTCGGTAAGTTGGACTAATCTTGAGGTAAGGGATTTTTTAGCTAAACAGTTAAACGATGCTTTTATCTTATCGCAATCAAATGGTAGCATTTCTTGGGCAAAAACCTATGGCGGTAAAAGTGATGACTATGCTTACTCTATCCAAAAAACTCTTGATTCTGGATATATTGTTTGTGGTCAAACCTCCTCGTTTGGAGCAGGTGGTTGGGATATTCTTATCTTAAAACTCGATAAAAATGGTGGTATTACATGGGCAAAAACTTATGGTGGCAAAAGTGATGACTATGCTTACTCTATCCAAAAAACTCTTGATTCTGG
>JAINCR010000045.1 GCA_036574215.1 Caldisericaceae bacterium | reverse complement strand
TTTGGTCAGTTACAATATCTGGTATGAAACCATCTTTAATCATTTTAGGTAAGATATCTACAATATTTGCATGAAGGCCAATTGATATTGGTGTTCCTTTTTCTTTATTTTCCAAAGCAATCTTAATTGCCTCCTCATAGTTGTCTGTCCATGTATCAAGATAACCAGTTTTAATCCTTCTATCAATCATCCTTTTATCAACTTCTACTGCTATTACTATTCCGTCGTTAAGAGTAACCGCAAGAGGTTGTGCTCCTCCCATTTCACCAAGTCCAGCTGTTACTACAATTTTGCTTCTTAAACTTCCATTGAAGTATTTTTTTGCGACTGCATAGAATGTCTCATAGGTGCCTTGCAAAATCCCTTGTGTTCCTATGTAAATCCAGCTTCCTGCGGTCATCTGTCCATACATTGTTAAGCCACGTTCTTCTAATTCTCTAAAATATTCCCATGTAGCCCATTTTGGCACAAGCATAGCATTTGAAATTAAAACCCTTGGTGCCCATTCGTTTGTCTTGAATACGGCAACTGGTTTGCCAGATTGCACAAGTAAAGTTTCATCTTTTTCAAGTTCCTTTAGTGTATCTACAATAGCATCAAAACACTCCCAATTTCGTGCAGCTTTTCCAGTTCCACCATAGACAATTAAATTTTGTGGATCTTTAGCAACTTCAGGGTCTAAGTTGTTCATAAGCATTCTCATTGCCGCTTCTGTTTGCCAGCTTTTACATGATAGCACATTTCCACGCGGCGCTTTAATGATTCTTTCCACATTACACCTCCTTTTTAATTTCCGTATTCATCTTTTCTAATAATTTTCGAAAATTCCGAAATTACGAATGGTAAAAATGCAAGTAATAGAATATCTATGGCTTCTTTAATTGTTGGTATTGTATTTTTGAAGATTACTCTCATAGGAGGTATATATATCGTTGAAACTAGTAGTAATATACCAAATATGAATGAAAAGTTCATAAATTTGTTAGTGAATATTCCAAGTTTAAAGATGTATCCTTCAAATGACCTTGCACTGTAAGCTCTCAATAATTCAGACAAAACCAAAATAATATATGCAATTGTCCTTGCCTCATCAATATTTCCTGTTCTTTTCAACGATAAAATAAAGCCCAAAAGTGTTGCAACAGTTATAGCAATACTTTGCACGATTATGATGCTGTAGTGGTATTTGGTTAGTATTGGTTCTTTTTTGCCTCTTGGTGGTTTATTCATGACGTTTTCTTCACCTTTTTCTGTTCCAAGAGCAAGTGCAGGAAAACTGTCTGTTACAAGATTCAACCAGAGTAGATGTATGGGTAAAAGTGGGGCAGGGTAACCTAAAATCAGTGCAAAAAACATAATCATAACTTCTGCAATATTACATGATAAAAGGTAGACGATAAATTTTCGGATATTTTCAAAGATAACTCTACCTTGGAATACTGCATCAACCAACGTTACAAAGTTATCGTCCATGAGCACCATATCACTTGCTTCTTTTGCAACTTCTGTTCCACTTAATCCCATTGCTATACCAATATCGGCCTTTTTTAAGGCTGGTGCATCGTTTACACCATCTCCAGTCATTGCAACAACTTCTCCTCTTTTTTGAAGGGCTTCGACTATTTTGAGTTTATCAAGGGGGTTAATTCGCGCAAAAATACTGATTTTATTAATTGCCTCTTCAAATTTTTCGTTATCGAATTTCTCTATTTGTTCACTTGTTACTACTTCTCCTTCTGGAAAATCGAGTTCTCTTGCTATTGCATATGCAGTTATTGGATGATCTCCTGTTATCATTACGGGTTTAATATGCGCTTTTCTACATTTGTCAATTGCTTCTTTTACTCCTTCTCTTAGAGGGTCCTTAAGCGTAACAAAACCCAGAAAAATAAGATCGGATTCTGGATTTTCGCTAAGATTGTTTAACGTTTTTTTACCAAATGCAAGTATTCTAAGCCCATTAAGAGAAAAGTCTTCTATAAATTTTATAAGCTCGTTTTTTCTTTCTTTCGTTAGAGGGACAACTTCATTATCAACCAATTCAAATTCAGATAAGGAAAGCACAACTTCTGGAGCACCTTTACATATAGACAGGTATCCGTCTTCAGTTTCGTGTATTGTGGTCATTCTTTTATTTTCCGAAGTAAAAGGAATTTCATCAATTCGCTTATACGATTCCCTCATTTCCGTGATTGTTTTATCATCAATAAATTCAATGAGAGCAATTTCAGTTGGATCCCCTCTTTCCTTCGTTGCATCATTACATAGAATCATTGCTTTTAGTAGCTCTTTTGATATATTTTTTTCGTTTATTTCTTTTTGTAAGAGTTTGTTATTTTCAGAAACTCCGACAAGTTTCATTTTGTTTTGTGTAAGAGTCCCAGTTTTATCGGTGCAAATGTAAGTTACAGATCCTAAGGTTTCTACCGTGGGAAGGTTTCTTATTACAGCATTTTTACGAGCCATTTCATAAATTCCAAGTGCAAGGACTATTGTAACAACTGCAGGTAGTCCTTCAGGAATTGCAGCAACAGCAAGGCTTACGCTCATTAATAGCATATCAATGAAATTGCCGCCATTTAAATAACCAATAATAAAAACGATACCGCTTACAATTAGAAATAGTATTCCGAGTAATTTTCCCAAATTATCTAACTGTATCTCTAAAGGAGTTTTTTGCTTTTTAGTTTCCTTTATTGTTTGGGCAATCTGACCAAGTTTTGTATTCTTGCCAGTTTTAAGTACAACTATCTTTCCTTTTCCTTTTACAACAGTTGAACCAAGATATACAGAACAATCTTCTGATATGTTTTCTTTTAAAACATTTTTCTTTACAGAGATAGACTCCCCTGTAAGAAAAGATTCATCTATAAAAAGACTTTTTTCTTCAACTACCACTCCATCGGCGGGGACCTTATCTCCTGCTTCAAGAAGGACTATGTCATGTGGGACTATATCTTCAGATAATATCTCAACAATTTTTCCATTTCTTAAAACCTTTGAGCGTTGTGTTACAAGCTGTTTTACTTTTTCTAAAGCATTTTCAGCGCGTTGTTCTTGAACTACGCCAAGAATAGCGTTAAGAATTACTATAGCAATAATTACAATAGAATCAACTACTTCTCCAAAAACCATTGAAATAACACTTGCAAATAATAATATTAAAATGAGAAAATTTTTAAATTGATCTATGAATTTTGCAAGTATTGAGGGCCTTTTTTCAGTAGGTAATGAGTTTTTACCAAATTGCTTTAACCTTTCACTAACTTCTTCGTCTGTTAAACCTTTTTTTAGTTTTTTTCCATTGATACTTTCTAACTCCAACATGTTACCTCCTGTATTTAACCACCACCATCCGGTGGAAAGAAGTCTATCATACTGTTATCCTTTAAGGTTAGGCTAACTAAGTCAAAATCTGCTAAATCAGTATTTTGTCCCATTAACTTTTCAATATTTACACCATTTAAAAGAACAATTACTCTTCCAAACTTTAAATCCTCTTCAAGATTAGGGTAAATGTCATTAAGTTCACTTAGCAAGTCCTCTATTTTACTTGCTTTTAAAAACATTCTTTCTTTTCCAAGTTTTTCTTTCAAATCTCCGTGTAAAAAAACTGTTATCCTTGCCATATTACTATCCTTTACTTTTAAAGGCTGCACTTTTGCATTCGGCTTATGATTACAGGCTGTTCAAATTTACGAAGCTCCAGTAAGATTTGCCTTAGCCAGACACAAACCTTTTTTACCGCTGCGTCCTTCCGGAACTTGCGGGGTTCAAAAAGTTGTGTTGCTAAGGGTCCTACCTTCATCGCTTTTTCAATCTGCCTTGACCTACAACCATAAGTCTCATTGCAAATTGTCAGCCCCTGTATAGCGGGTTCAGGGTTGCAGGGCACCGCTATCTCCCCGCTTTAGTGCAGCCAATAAATTATACACTATCTAAGGAAGTTTTAAAAGATTTATGTTTAAAATAACTTGATTATTTTTTACTACATTAAACACAGTTTCATATGGTAAATATCCATCTAAATCAAGTTTTAAAATGTGCTCACCTTCTGAAAGTTCTGTCAGTTCAATAGGTGTTTTTCCCATTAATAAACCATCAACATACACGTTTGTTCCTTGAGGATTCGAATTAATTGATACATATACGTCTGTTTTTTCAAGTGCAACATTTACTTCCACTGTTTTGCCTTTTTCAAGCGTTACCATACCTTGAAAGGTTCTATAGTTAGGCATTTTTACTTTAATATTGTAGTTCCCTTCTTCTAAATTTTTCTGTTCAAATGGTGTTTTTCCAACAAATGCGTCATTTATAAACACATCTGCATTAGATGGAACTGATGTTACAATTAGGTGAGTTGTTATAGGTATAAGTTTTGCAAAAATGTTATTCTTTTCTTCGTTTACTTCTTCTTTGAATGTTTCATAATTATCAAGTTTTATTTCTAAAATATGCTTTTCACTTTGGACAATATCTGTTATCACTAAGGGAGTTTTTCCTTTTAAGATTCCATCCAAATAAACATTGGCATTTTCTGGATCGGAAGAGACATTGATACTAAAAGTTTTATGTTCCAAAATTGCGTAGATTATTGTTTTGGGGTTGTTCCCTGTGAGAGTTACATCTTCTACGTAATCTTTGTAATTTTCAAATGAAATTCTTACAGTATATTTTTTGAAAGTTAGATTTTTAATAGAAATTGGCGTTTCTCCTTTAAATTCGCCGTCTAAATAGACGGAAGCTTTTTTTGGAAAAGAATCAATGGTAATAGAACCAGTTTTCTGGTTGGTCAATTGTAAAAGTGCAACTGTAATTAAAACAATTGAAAATAAAACTAAAATAAACAATAGTCCTTTTTTCATTTTAGTCTATCTAATAGTATTTTTATAATGTTTTCAGAAATACTTTCTTTTTTTAGTTCCCCATTTATAATTATACAATTTTTGTT
>JAINCR010000044.1 GCA_036574215.1 Caldisericaceae bacterium | reverse complement strand
ATGGTCTTAAAAGGTTATCTGAATACGGTTGGAGTTTCTGTATTTCTTTAAAGAAAGGAAGTTGTAGCGCTTCTTTTAAACTCATTTCGTTTATATTTCCCTGTGAAAGATGGATAAATGCACACGGCTCTATACCACCATCTGCTGTAATATGGATATACCTTCTTCCACCTGCAAGGCACCCACCTGTGTAGGGTCCGTCATTCCAAAAATCCGCTGCAAAGAGTGGTTTATTTGACCTTATGTAGTGAATCCTATTGTATGAGTAAAGCCTTTGTTCGGGTGTAAGCATAAGGCTTATGTCAGGGTCTTTCCCTGTTGGTATGTATTGGAAATACCATGCAATTTTTGCACCCTTTTCTATCATAAAGTCAACAAATTCATTAGATAAAACTTCTTCTACGTTTTTACTTGTTTCAGTTACAGAGTACCCAAAAGGCACACCTACCTTCTTTAGGTTATCCATTGCTTTCATTACCCTATCCCATGCGCCAGCACCTCTTCGCCAGTCTGTTTTCTCTTTAAAGCCTTCAACACTTATACATGGAACTGCATTACCAACTTCTCTTAGTCTTTCTGCATATTTCTCATTTATAAGAGAGCCATTTGTATAGAACATAAATGCCATATCGTTGTGTTTTTTGAAGACATCCAATAAGTGTGGGTAAATGGTAGGCTCTCCTCCAGAAACTACAATAAAGTAAATGCCAAGTTCTTTTGCTTCTTGCATTAACTTGTCAAATCTTTCAAAGGAAAGTTCATGTGCTCTATCGTAAGAACCTGCCCAACATCCAATACAGTTGTAATTGCATCTTTCGGTAGGGTCAACAAGCATAAACCAGGGGACATTAAAGCCTTCTTCTTTAGTGATTTTTCTTTGAAGTGCTGGGCCATACCAACCTGCATTAGCAACAAAATTGACCGCAACTTTTTTTGCAACTAAAGGATCGGTATCCTTAAGAAGGTTTAAAATTAACTTTGCACCTGGACGATTGTTTTTAAAAAGATTTTTTACACCTTCTATCTCACTTTTAAGAACAGCTGATGCATTAAAAGTATTAAGCTTTTAGGAGAACATCGAGAGCCCTTTTCACATTTTTTTCAGGGTCTTTTTGCAAATAACCAACGGTCCATTCGAGGGTTTTAGCGATCGCATACTTTTTAAGGTTTTCACCTATCGCCATATTCACCTCCTTAAACTATTAAAGACAAATATTTTACAATTTTACTTTGGATGGGCTGGGACACGTGGTTTATATTTTCCCTAAACTTCTTTAAAATTGCATCAAATTTCTCAATTTCCTCTTTATCTAAGAGTATTTTCTCCTCTTTATACTTGTCTTCTACAATCCCATAAACGCTCTCAACAAAAAACATCAGCACTGTTTGAGCGTATATATTTGATTGGAGTAAAACTTTTAAGTTGTATAGGTTGTTAATCTCCACATTAAAGATTTTTGTAAGTATGGATACAAGGCTTATGGTGTATAAAACAATAAGGAAGGGATTGTTTTCTTTTTCAACAAAACCATAAACAAAACTGATTGCGGCATTGATACTTAACTTACCGATTTTTTTATGGAAATCTGTAAGCCAATTTCCTACTGATTTAACTGGGGCAAAATAAAAGCCACTCTTAACTAATTCTATTGCCTCTTCTGTTGGTGCATAGAGCACTTCAGATCGACCTTTTCCTCCCACAGGGTGATATTTTAAAGTAAGATACCCCTTTTTATAAAGTTCTTGGATGATATCGTAGGCAGTCCATCGACTCACTTCCATCGATATGGCAACATCTTTATAAGAAACAGGTAAATGACCTTTTTCATACAAATTCACAAGAGCCTCAAGAAATTGCAATTGCCTTCTTGTTAAGTTTTGCGTCATCATAAGCCCTCTATCCTCTAAATTTATTTTTTTAATATTTTCACATAACATTATATGCTTAAAAATTTATTTGTCAATAAAAACCAAAAAAATAAAAAAGTTAGTATATAACACTGTTTAGTGCTATAATTTAAACAATGGAAAACGTTTTTGATGTAGTTATCATTGGCGGTGGCCCAGTTGGATTAAGGGTTGCAACATCATTAGGAAGGGCAAACCTTAGGGTTTTAGTTTTAGAAGCAAAATCAGGGGTTGGTTATCCAAACCACTGCTCTGGTTTAGTCCCAATTGAATTTATCAATATCGGAGAAGTTAAAGACAATCTTATTTTAAACTACATAAAAGGTGGCGTTGTGTATTCTTTTGAGGAAAATACGTTTCTATTTAAAAGAGAGATTCCATATGCAGTTGTCATAGATAGGGTAAATTTTGATATATACACTGAAAAACTTGCAAAAAGTGCTTCTACCAAGATTGTCTACAACGCCCACGTTAAGGAAATAAAAAAAGAAGAGGAAAATAAAATTGTTAGACTAAATAACGGCGATGAATACATAGCAAGAGTGCTTGTGGTAGCAACAGGTGCAGCAAATGCAATTCAAAGTAAAATAGGAGTGGAATTAAAAAGTGAGACTATTTACACCGTTCAAGTTGATGGAGAAGTCTCTTTAGTAGATAACGAAGTTGCATACATTTATATGAACAATAGAATTGCAACAGATTGGTTTTCATGGATTATTCCAACAAAAGATGGCTTTGCAAGAATTGGTTTTGGCACATCCAAAGGAGAGAACATACTTAAAAAACTCGACGAGTTATTTTTAGAATGGAGCTTACTAAAACACGCTCGTATTGTAGGTAAGCCAGTTGTATGGAGTATACCAATTGGAATTCCAAAAAGAATCGTTTTTGATAATATTCTATTTGTTGGTGATAGTGCAAGGCAAGTAAAACCTTTTTCTGGTGGTGGGCTTCTTACGGGATTTATTGGCGCAGATGAGCTATCAAAAGCAGTTATAAAAGCCTTCAATGTTCCAAGTAAGTATTTTTACAAGGCACTATCCTCTTATGAAAGTATTGTAAGGGAAAAACTCTATAAAGAATTCAGAAGAGAACTAATTTTAAGAGATATCTATAAAACACTATCCGATGAGAGTAAAGATAAAATTATAAGAAGCATAAAACAAGATAAAGTGGAAGATGTTCTTTTAAAATTCGGTATGATGGATAAGCCATCGAATACAGGATTAAAACTTCTTAAAGAAATGCCACTTATAATGCTTTTGTATATTCAAGATAAATTAAAAGTTTAGTGCAATAATAATTTTTCAACCCTTGGAGAGCCAACAAGCACTATCTTGTTTCTTCCCCTAGTTATGGCAAAAGACAAATTGAAGTTATCTTTAAAATTGATCGGTAGATCTCCCTCATCAACAAAGTTAATTATCACAACCGGTTTTTGCACGGCTTCAAAAACTTCTTTCACGGCAATATCATCAATGTGTGCTTCCTTCAATAGTTCATTTATGTATGCTTTTTGTCTTTCGTATGGCACAATCACCTCTAAAGAAGACCTTTCAACTCCACTTCTAAGGAAGTTTGAGATAAGTTCAACTGTAAATTTGCCCTCTTGCTCATTCAATTTGTTTTTGTTAAATGTGGTGTTTCCTACAATCCGCACAAACTGCACAACCTTCTCAGGATTTATAATTGGGATAAACTCTTTACTTATGTTATCTTTGTTTATAATCTTAAGTTCGTTTAATTCAAGTTTAGAAGAAGCACTGAATTTAAAAAATTTAGATACAAAATTGTAAATGGACTTATCAAAGCCAAAAACATCGTTTAGCAACCTCAGGTTGGTATTTTTAACTCTTTCTTCAAAAGGCACAGAGGTGGTAGGATAAGTGAATACAATGAGATTTTCCGTAAATGAGGCAAGGTTGAGTAAATCTTCATAGAGGATTTCCTTGTCAAAATAAAAGATATCATTGTAATAGTCGGTAATTGAATTTATATCTTTACAGACCAAATTACCAAACACTTCATAGAGGGAAGCATACAAATTTTTTGAATATATGATAACTTTTTTAGAAGGGAAGTCTCTTAAGAATTCTCCTACAAGGTGTTTTTTACCTGTTCCAAAATCACCTTTAATGATAGCAAAAATTGGGTTTACACTTATTAGTTCTTTTGGTGTGTAATCTAACGAAGGAAGCGGAGGCAAGGGCACCGAATGTATAAGAAAATCTTTTAAAAGGGATTGCTTTTCTTTTATCTTCACAATACCTTTTATACTTCTTTCCATAGTTTTTAGTGGGACAACAGAATCGGCAGATACTGAATTGTAATCAGTTAAAATTTTTATCGTTTTAAAGTCTACTTCTTTTACAACGCCAAATACCTTCATACTGAAAGGAGGTTTTTCCAAAATCACAACAGGTGCATTTTTTTTAAGGTTAAATTCATTGTCTTTTATGTTTGCTTCAACTTCAAAGCCTCCGATCGTTTGATTGTATAATTTAAGCCCTTGTATGCTTTCGTTATTTACTTCAAGGACTTTCTTTACAAACTTTCTTGTGTTTCGTAAATCTTTCAAAAATCTTAAAACATATGACTCTAAAAGTTCTTTTTCATCTAAAAGCAATTTAAAATTTTTGTACTGAGGAGTTTCTTCATTAATAAATTTTTTAAGATAATCAAAAAAGTGATAGATTGCAAAAACAAACTGGTTTCTTTTCTCAACGATTTTTTTCCTATGAGATGCAGTAATACTCCTTTTATCAAAAGTGCCTGTAGAACTTAGCACAAGATACTGATCCTGGTTTGTAGAAAGTGCCTGAATGATGCCTTTGGTATCATTTCCTTCAAATACAACGGGAAACTTGCCAAAGAATAGGGCATCTT
>JAINCR010000043.1 GCA_036574215.1 Caldisericaceae bacterium | reverse complement strand
TGGCAGAATAAAAACATTAAACTAGACAAAACACTCTAAATTATAGTAGTTGTTTATGTTTTCTGAGGAGTTTTGAGTGGGTGTCCCACCTTAAATATAAGATCCTTCGTCGCTATCGCTCCTCAGGATGACAAAGAAAAAGGGGCTCAGGATGACTGCAAGTGGTCATTCCGAGGTAAAGCCCGCTTCGTCATTCTGAACACGTTCGCTTTGCTCAGTGTAAACTCCGTGAAGAATCTCGTCGTTTTATATTCGAGGGGGTATCACCCTCAACTTAAGGGAGAATCTCATCCGTTTATGTTTTTTAGTATTCGGGGGAATCTTGAAGGGGTATCTCTTTGGTGTCATTCTGACGATGCAAAGCCCCATTGGTTATACTGAAGCGAAACCTCCCCTTGATCGTTCTTACGAGGCGCCGTTTAACTCTATTGTGTCATTTTGATGACCTAAGTCCTCTGAGTCATTCTGAGGGAGCGTTAGCGACCGAAGAATCTCGTTCTTTTATTTTTTTACAAAATAAGAGCTATATTAAAAAATCATCTTTTTAAAATTATTTAAAAGCATAGTGTAAAACTATTGACAAAAAAACTTTTATTTCTTAGAATTTATTAAAAGGAGTTTTTTACGCCGAAAAAAGCGTAAGCAAAAAGGAGAATTATTTAGAGGAGTTAAATGAGAATAAAAATTATATTTGAAAGTCAAAATCAAAATTTAATTTTACCACTCCATTACAACCATCTTATTCAATCCCTCATATACAACGTATTCTCAAAAGAAGTTGCAGACAAACTACACAATGAAGGTTATAACTTCCAAAAAAGAATTTTTAAACTATTTACATTTTCTCGCATACTAGAAAAGGGAGAAAAAAATAGTAATACTTTAAAATTCAAAAGAAACATATCTTTCTACTTCTCTTCGCCTTTCCTTGATATTGTAAAAGATTTCGGCACAAGTGCATTCAATTCATCAAAGTTTACCTTATTAAACCAAGAAATATACGTTTCTGGTATTGAAGTTGTAAATCGGCCTTTATTATCCGATAGAATCCTTATAAAAATGCTTTCTCCTGTTACCATCCACTCTACATTGGAAAAAGCCGATGGATCCCAAAAATATTACTACTACAAACCAAACGAAAAAGAATTTTCTAAGTTAATCGAAGAAAACGCCAAAAAGAAATTCTTTATTATTAATCAAAAAGATCCAACAAATCTTACACTTGAAATAAGACCTTACAAATTTTCAGTCAAAAACAACCTTTCTGTTGTAATGTTTAAAAATACACCAATAGAGGCTTATACTGGCATTTTTGAGCTAAAAGGCTCAAAAGAATTAATTGAGACAACATATCTTGCAGGCCTTGGAGACAAAAATCCAGAGGGCTTCGGCATGTGGGAAGTTTGGAAAGGAGGAGAAAATGCTTGAAGCAGTAAAGAAAATAGGTGAGCTATCTTTAAAAGAGAGAAAAGAAAGTTTTGCTTTTAGTCTCATCGAAGAAGGCATAGATTTTGGTTCAGAAGAAAATAAAAAATACATCCTCACTTTAAATTTTGACCTACAAGAAGAAAAAATTCACTTAGATTTTGAAGAAATTGACTATAAAAAACTTCAAAAATATCTTTGGATTGGAAATGCAAAAAGCAACAACCCACAAGATAGATTAACAACAAATAATGTTTCATACCTACTTTATCAAACAATTCCAAATCTTTATCACAATCTTAAAGAAGGAGATTTAAAAGATAAACTACAATCTATTTTGGAAAAATTCTTTTTAAAACTCGGTCAAAAAAGTGTTTACCTCCTAAATTTAGAAAAAATCGAGGGATCAAACATCAAAGTTGAAGAAATTCTTCAGAATTTTCCTCATGATTTCAAAAAAGTTAAAGACTTCGTGGAAAAAATTTATGAAAAAGAATTTTATGAAATCTTAAAGAATAAAGATCTTAGTAATAACGATTTCTCTCTTTATTCAGTAAAGATTGACGGACTTGCTCCATCTGAACTTCAAGAATACATAGACTACATAGAAGAAAAACTCATCGGAGAGCCTTTTGAGGATTCAAGTTTCGAAGGCACATGTTATGTGTGTGGCAAAAAAACTCTTATAACTGCAGATACAACTAAGCTTCCTGATAAATACTATATTACAAAGCTCGTAACCTTTGCTTCAGGGCTAGATAAAAAAGGATTTTCAAAAAACTTTGCCATTTGCAAAGATTGTTATAAAGAATTAATGGCTGGAAGTAGTTACATAAGAAACAACCTCTCCCAAAGACTTGCAGGAAGAGACCTTTACTTAATCCCAAGTATAATGTTTAGTCCAAAAGAAGATTATACTCTTAAAGATATTGTAGGTGTATCAAAATCTTCTTTTAATGCGATTAAATCATTTGAAGGTAAACTTGAATTTCAGAATACAATCGAGAAAAACTTAGTTAATTACACAAAATATAAAGAAATTGGCAGTTATTCAAATATAAATCTCCTGTTTTTCGAAAAGAACCAATCTGCCTTTAAAATTAAAAAACTCATAAAAGATATTCCCTTAAGAAGGCTCGATGAAATAAGAAAAGCACAAAATGACACCCAAAATATTACAAAAAAGCTTTTTGGAGAATCTGCTTCAAGGTGGTTTTTCATAAGTTTAGACCAAATATACTATCTTATTCCCGTAAGAATAGATAAAAAATCAAAAAGAGCCGTAGATTACAAAAAAATGCTTGATTTGTATGAAGACCTATTTGTGGGTAGAAAAATAAACAAAAACTTTTTAATTAACGAATTTTTGGAACTTTTTCAAGTTTACCGATTTGAAAAATTTGCGCAATTTAACATTTTAAAACCTAAAGATAGTGATATCGAAATGGTATTCGCAATTTTGAAGACAAATTTTCTATTAAAGATGTTTTCTTTATTACATATTTTAAACGGAGGTGAGAAAATGATTGAAGGAGTTGATGATCTTCCTTTAAGAGAAGAAATCAAGAATTATTGGAAAGAAATGAATTTTTCAGAGCAAGAGGCTGCACTCTTTTTACTTGGCTATCTTATTGGTGAAGTTGGAAACAAACAGAGAACAGGAGAGAGTAATAAAAAGCCAATTCTTGAGAAAATAAATTACCAAGGAATGAACTTAAAAAGAATTATTTTGCTTTCAAATGAGATTTTTGAAAAACTTGACCAGTATAAGGTTAGAGATTTTAACGAAGTTAACTTTGCAATTATGAAAAGATTTATGGATAAAAACATTTCAAACTGGAGTATTTCTGACAGTGAAAATGTTTATTGGATTTTGTCAGGCTATGCGTTTAATACTTATAAAGTAATCACATCAAAGAAGGAGGAAAAAAATGAGCAATAAAGAGAATGTTTATTCAAAGAATTCTGAGATTTTGTTCATCTATGATGCAAAACTCTGTAATCCAAATGGAGACCCAGACAATGAAAACAAACCGAGAGTTGATGATTCTACCAACAGGAACCTTGTAAGTGATGTGAGGCTTAAAAGATACATAAGGGATTATCTTGAAAGTAAAGGTTTTGAGATCTTTGTAGCAAAAGTTGATGGAGTTTCTGTCTCTGCTACTGAAAGACTTAAAAAGTTTTTTGAAGATGCAGAGAAAAAGGTAAACTTAAATAATCTTTCTAAAGAAGACACCGATTTTTTGCTTTCTAAACTCATTGACGTAAGACTATTTGGTGCTACAATGCCAATAAAGGCATCAGAAAAAAGTGGAAAAGGAGCTTCTTCAACATTCATAGGACCAGTTCAATTTAACTGGGGATATTCTTTAAATAAGGTTGAAACAGTTAAATCAAGTTCAATTACCTCAACTTTCTCGGGTAGAGAAGAAAAAGGTGAGTATGGAACTTTTGGCAAAGATTGGAGATTATACTATTCTCTTATTACATTTTATGGAATAGTAAGTGGCTATAGAGCAGAATTCACAAATCTTTCTGAAGATGATGTAAAAATCTTAGACGACGCCTTATTAAATTCCATACCAAAAATGGCAACAACAAGAAGTAAGATAGGTCAAACTCCAAGATTTATTCTTCGTGTTGAATATGTAGACAAAGAAACTTTTCTTGGAGATTTAAGGGATTTCATAAGCATAAATAAAGAAGAAGGTTTAAGAGATCTCGAAGATTTTGAAATAGATTTTTCAAAATTGAAAGAAGTGCTTGCAAATCATAAAGAAAAGATAAACAAACTTTACGTTTTTGAAGACCCATCCCTTTTGGTTAAAGATGGTAAATTTAGTTTGCAGTTAAAAGACTTTTTTGCAGGGAAGATTGAAGAAATAAAATCTTAGTTAAAGGAATTTAGTATGGATCTTCTCATATTTGATGTTATAGGAAAAATGGCACATTTTAGAAAATACTATACCAATTCATCCTCCTTATCTTATTATTTTCCTCCAAGGACCGCTCTTACGGGACTCATTGCTGGAATAATCGGCATGCAAAGAGATACATACTATGAGATTTTTTCTTCAAATAAAACAAGAATTGCAATTTCAATTAAAACTCCTCTAAGAAAGATCATACAAACTGTGAATTATGTTTGGGCAGAAATACCTGATGAGCTGAATTTGAGTAAAGGCCAGCATACACAGATTCCTGTTGAGATTGTAATCCCAGATTCATTTGAAGAGAACATCCGCTACAGAGTTTTCTTCTCTCATGAGGACCGCAAAATCTTAGATAAGGTTTGTTTTGTAGTGAAAGATCAGAAGTTTGTTTATCCCCCTTATCTTGGTATAAGTGAATTTACAGCTAAAATTGAATTTGTCGATTATGTAAATTCTATTCATGAGGAACATGGGAAAACAACCCTTGACTCTATCTTGAATATCAAATATTTAGATAATGGAGCTTTAGAGCCTTCTTACGACTCTCTCTATATAAAGGAAATGACACCTTTTGAATTCGATAAGGAAAGAAACTTGATTAACTCTCCTGCTTATTTCATTGTGGAAGTCAAGAGCGGAAAAATTACAGTGCAACTCAACAAGCCCTATTATAAAGTTCTTCACAGGAAAGGAGAAGAAAACATTTTATTTATGGAGTAGTAATGGAATTTTACTCTCACATAGAAAAGGTTGGCTCAGTAGTTGTTTCAAAAACTCTTCTAAAAGACCATCTTAGAGAAGTGGGTGAAAAGTCGTCCGATTATTTCTTTTTTACCGATCAAAGAATTCTTTCAAACATCTCTTACTTTGTGGGGTTATGCCATGATTTTGGGAAATACACAACATTCTTCCAAGAAAGATTGCTTGGAGAATCTAAAAATTCTTCCTTAGGAGACCATTCTTTTATCTCTGCAATTTTTACCGCTTGGGTTTTCTCTAAAAAACTGGATGAGTTTAAAGAATTAGAAGAAAGTATCTTAAGATTCTTACCTCTCATCACTTTTTTTGTCGTCTATCATCACCACTCTGATCTTACCTCGCTTGAAGATATAGATAATAAACTGCAAGATAATATAAGTTTAGAAAATGTAAAAAAGCAAATACAAAATCTAAAAGAAAACGAAACTGCTATTAACGTAGAGCTTAAAGAAATTGGGTTGAATCTGACCATTGAAGAGTTCGAAAGTGCCTTACAAAACAAAAGCGCATCCCAAAATATTATATATGAACTTTCTAAAGAAATTTATTTTTATAATAGAGATGATGGAAATAAAGTTAAGATTTCCTTACTTATACTTTCTCTTTTCTCTTCTCTTATTGATGCAGACAAAAAGTGCGCAGGTAAAGTTAAAGATGTCGATAGAAGATTCATTCCAGATGATATTGTAGATATTTATAAGAAAAAGGTATTTTCAATTTCTCCCATAAGTGATCTAAATCTCATGCGCGAAGAAATATATCAAAACGTCGTATCAAAAGTAGAAGGCTTAGATCTTTCTAAAAGGATATACACACTCACTTCGCCTACTGGTTCAGGAAAAACTTTAACTTCATTTTCTTTTGCAATAAAACTGAGAAACAGAATAGCAAAGGAGTTTGGATACACCCCTCGAATTATTTACTCTCTTCCGTTTATCTCAATTATTCAGCAGAACTTTAAAATACTTCAAAATGTCCTTTCAAATATTGAAGATTTTAAAGAGAATGCATCAAATTATATCATTGAGCACCACCATCTTTCAAAGATTTCTTATGAAGAAGGGAACGAATTCAAAGAAGTTGAAGAAGCGCTTCTTCTTCTGGAATCGTGGGAATCTGAAGTGATTGTTACAACATTTATTCAATTTCTCTATACAATAATTGGTTTTAAAAATAGATTCCTTAAAAAATTTCATAATATTGCAAGAAGCATTATCATTCTTGACGAGGTTCAAAACATTCCAATTGAATACTGGGATCTTGTTGAAAATGTATTAAAGAATTTAGCAAATTTCCTTAACTGCTATATCATTTTAATGACAGCTACACGTACTTTAATCTTTGAGGAAAAAGATGCAACTGAATTATTAGACAATCATTCAAAATACTTTAAAAAGTTTAAGAGGGTAACCCTTATGCCAGCATTAAATATAAATTCTATTGAGACACTTAAAGAATACTTTATAGACCTTTACAGAAATAGCCCTTACTCGTCATATCTTATAGTGTTGAATACAATTGGATCTTCTATAGAGATATTTGAATTACTTAAAAGTTCAATTCAAAACGGTATCATCTATTATCTTTCAACAAACATCACCCCCTTAGACAGATTAAAAAGAATTACAGAAATAAAAATTTTCCTCAAATATAAGGAAGCATTCAAAAGAAAAATAGGAAAAGAAACTTTGCAAAAAGAATTAAAAGACAGTTTTGAAAAAGAAATACTTGAAAATAATTACGAAAGATTTTTAGAGATGGCAGAGAAAGATACTAGCCTTATCGTTATTTCAACGCAAGTAATTGAAGCAGGTGTTGATTTGGATTTTGATACAGTAATAAGAGACATAGGTCCATTTGATTCAATTGTTCAGGTAGCAGGGAGATGTAATAGAGAATTTAGAAATGAAATTGGCGTTGTAAAAATTGTTTACCTTAAAGAAGATGGAAATTCATTTGCTGGGATGGTTTATAGAAAGATATCACCAGATATTTCTTTTAAGATCTTAAGAGACAAATCACAAATAGAAGAAGAGGAGTTTTGCAACTTAATTGATGAATATTTTAAAGAAAGCAAGCGTAGGAGATCTTCACAAGAATCAGAGGATATTTATAATGCTATTTTAGATTTATGTTTCTTTGATCCTTTTAGAAGAGATACAGTTGCCAATTTTAAACTAATAAAAGAAGAAAAAGTGTTTCCTATCTTTGTTGAAGTCGATAAACAAGCAAAAGAAATTTGGAACAAATATCTTTCAATAGTTAATAATGAAAATTTTAGTAGATGGGAGAAGAAAAATGCACTACTTAAAATAAAGCAAGATTTTGAAAAATACTTAATATCAGTTAGGGTTGATAAAGACGATTTTTCTTTATTTGAAATAGCACAAGATAATGATCTGGGATATGTCCCCTTTGAAAAACTTGAGAAATACTACAATATCGAAACTGGTTTTAAAAGAAAACAACACCGAGGGGAGACAATTATAATATGAATATATCAGGAACACTAATCTGGTATTACTTTGTCTGTAAACGTGAAGTTTGGTTTATGGCAAGAGAATTAACTCCAGATCAAGACAATTCTTTTATTGAAATTGGCAGAATGATAGAGGAAAATTTTTACAAAAGGGAGAATAAGGGTTTAGATCTTGGTAACATAAAAATTGACCTTGTCAAAAAGGATGGAGAAGATATTCTAATTGGAGAAGTTAAAAAATCTTCCAAATTTGAAAAACCATCGATTATGCAACTTTCTTTTTATCTATTAAAGTTAAGAGAAAATGGAATCGACGCAAACGGTGAGGTTTTAGTTCCGAAAGAGCGAAAAAAGATACCTGTTAAACTTAATAAAGAATTAGAAGAGGAATTAAAAGTTGCAACGGAAGAGATAGAAAAAATTATAATGAGTGATACTCCTCCCAAAAAGGAAAAGAGCAGATTTTGCACTAATTGCGCTTATAGGGAGTTTTGCTGGTCATGAAAGGCACAATTTTTGTTTTTTCAAATGGCACATTAAAAAGAAAGGACAATACAATATACTTTGAAGGGGAAAATGATTTGAAGAAATTTGTTCCAATTGAAAATACCATTGAAATCCATATTTTTGGAGAGGTAACAATAAATAAGGACGTGCTTGAATTTTTCTCTCAAAAAGAGATTTTACTCCATTTTTACAACTATTATGGGTATTATGTAGGGACATATTATCCTAGAGAGCACTATAACTCTGGTTTCATGATTCTAAAACAAGCAGAACATTACATTGATCCTATAAAAAGACTCGTTCTTGCAAGAAAGTTTGTTGCAGGCGGAGTAAGAAATATGGAGAAAGTCATAAGTTATTATAATTCTCGAAGCGTTGATCTTTCTTCAACTTTAGAAAAAATTGCCAATTTAAAGCAACTTATAACTTCTCAAAACGATATCAATCAACTTATGGCAATAGAAGGAAATATTAGAGAAATATACTATAGTGCCTTTGATTCAATTATTAATGATGAAAACTTTGCAATGGAGGAAAGGAGTAAAAGACCCCCCAAAAACAGGCTGAATGCTCTTATAAGTTTCGGCAACACCCTTCTTTATACGACAATTCTTTCAGAAATTTATAAAACACATTTAGACCCAAGAATTGGATATTTACATGCAACAAACTTTAGAAGATTTACATTGAATCTTGATGTTTCAGAAGTCTTTAAACCAATAATTGTTGATAGAATGATCTTCTACCTTTTAAATAAAGGAATTATAAAACCTAAAGATTTTGATAACTCCCTTGGAGGATTATATCTTAAAGAACAAGGTCGGGCAGCTTTTATAGAAAAATTTGATGAAAGGCTTTCAACAACAGTAAAATATAGAAAAATCGGGAAAGATGTTTCTTATAGAAGACTTTTAAGACTCGAACTCTATAAAATAGAAAAACATCTAATGGGAGAAGAAGAATATGAACCGTTTCTTGCTGAGTGGTAATTGATAATACTTGATTGGAGCAACAAATTTATTTAATAATGGTATATGATATAGCTGAAGAAAGAGTAAATAAAGTCCTAAAAATAAGTAGGAAATATCTTGATTGGATTCAAAACTCTGTGCTTGAAGGAGAAATAACCAAGGCAAAATTTGAAAAACTGAAAGTTGAACTAAGAAAAGTTATAAATGAAGAAAAAGATTCTATAATTTTTTACATCTTAAGAACAACATTATATAGTGAAAAGGAAATTATTGGGAGAACAAAAGGCGGGTCAAAATTAATCATATAATTTCAGTCGATGTATAATATTGCAAAAAATGCCGTTGACCGACTGAATAAGCTAATTTTCGATAAACTATGTTTGAAATTATTTGTAAAAGACATATAATATTTTTGAAAAAAGTAATTTTATTTTTAAATAAAAAAAGGAAACCTTTATAAATGTATATAAAATGGGTTTTTAGCTCACCTATAAGGGATTGAAACAAGGAAACATCGCTTTTCTAAATATCTCAACCCACTTATCGTTTTTAGCTCACCTATAAGGGATTGAAACTCATTTTAGATTTAGAAGCATTGAAAATGGTTGTATTGGTTTTTAGCTCACCTATAAGGGATTGAAACCGAAAAAGGGCGAGTTGAGTGGATTTGTGAAGGGCAAGGTTTTTAGCTCACCTATAAGGGATTGAAACTTTCATCTACCTGTGCTTGTGTGAGCAAGTCTCCTTGCAGTTTTTAGCTCACCTATAAGGGATTGAAACTCTACAAAGGCGGGATAGTTGAAGAAGGCAAATTATACAGTTTTTAGCTCACCTATAAGGGATTGAAACGTTTGTTCTAAACCTACTTTAGTTTGTTCTAAACGTTGTTTTTAGCTCACCTATAAGGGATTGAAACCACCTCCAGACAGAGGGGGGTCCATCGCCCCCCATAGTGTTTTTAGCTCACCTATAAGGGATTGAAACTTAGAGAAGACAAAAAGGGAATTAAATGTCCAGTAGAGTTTTTAGCTCACCTATAAGGGATTGAAACGTAATTAACCTAACAGCCTCAAATACCTCTGGATGTTCTGGTTTTTAGCTCACCTATAAGGGATTGAAACTGGAACAAAAAGAATGCCCCTCCTTTTAAGTTCAGCACCGTTTTTAGCTCACCTATAAGGGATTGAAACCCGAGTTGAGGCTACCGAGTTGAGGCTACCTTTCGGAAAGTTTTTAGCTCACCTATAAG